>JAFPGC010000028.1 GCA_017423025.1 Bacteroidales bacterium | reverse complement strand
TCGAACTCGCGACCCCCGGCGTGACAGGCCGGTATTCTAAACCGACTGAACTACCGCACCAAGTTTTCAGTGAACTTCCCTTTCGGGATTGCAAAGGTACAAACAAATTTTGATTCTGCAATACCTTTTCACAATTTTTTTCAAATCCATTCCACGTCCTGCAAATCGAGGGGATTGGGAGGGAGATTCCAGCCCGGACTGAAATAGAAAGTGTAGCCGCGAAGTTCGGAAGGAATGCGGTTCAGAAAGGCCAGGCGGGGCTCGCCGTAATCGCCGGAACTGCCGTACAGAACCATGGTGCGGGCGGCGTCGTTTTTCTCGTACCAGCCGCCTCCGTGCACCTTGCAGTAACCGTGAACTTGTTCGAAAGAACGGACCAGTTCTTCGTGCTGGCCCACCAGGCCGTACACGAAGGTACCCACCCGCGGGGTGGAAGGTAAAGAGACCAAGACGAATTTCGGATGCATAACAACTGCAAAGTTAAGAGAATACGGGAAATAATCACTATATTAGCACCATGAAAAGAATCCTTGTAACCGCAGTCCTCGTGGCTGCCGCCCTCAATCTCCAGGCACAAAAGAAACCCCTGGATCACAGTGTATACGACAGTTGGCAAAGTGCCGCCAACAGCGTCCTCTCCCCCGACGGAAGCACCATCGCCTACGAAGTGAATCCCCAGGAAGGAGACGGAACGCTCACCATCCGCAGCTTCGGCAAAAAAGGCCGGGAAATCGGTATTCCCCGTGGCTACAACCTCCGCTTTACAGAGAACAGCCGCTATGCCGTCTGCCTCATCAAGCCCGAGTTCCAGAAAACCCGTCGCGCCAAAATTAAAAAGAAAAAGGCCGATGACATGCCCAAGGATTCCCTGGCCGTCATCAACCTTGCCACCGGCGAAATCACCAAATACCCTAACGTAAAGGGCTACAAGATGGGTAAACACGCCCTCGAGGCCTTCGCCTTCGCCACGGCCGATACCACCTTCATCCCCAAGGCCGAAAGGAAGAAAAAGGATCTGGGCGGCCCTGTAGCCGTCTACCACTTCGCCGACGACCGTCTGGACACCCTGCGCCACATCACGGAATACGTCTTCTCCAAGGACGGCAGCCAGTTGGCCCTGGTGCGCCAGCACGGCAAGCTTAAGACGGAAGCCGGCGTTTATACGGTGGCCGATGGCAAGGCCACGTTCTTCGGCGACACCACCGCCTGGCACGGTCCTGCCCGCTTCAACGAAGACGGCACCTCCTTCCTCTTCATAAGCGCCCCCGACACCTTGAGCAGCGGCAGCAAGCACGGCAGCCTGTACCAGTATACCGCCAACGATGGCCTTAAAAAACTGGTAGATGCCAATCCTGCAAATCTTCCCAAGAACTGGGGCATCACGGAAAAGAGCGCCGGCAGTTTCAGCCACGACGGCCGACGCATCTTCGTGGGCGTGCAGGAAATGGTTCCGCCCAAGGATACCTCCCTGGTGCCCTTCGAGACACCCGGCCTGGACATCTGGACCTGGAATGCCGATGAGATTCCCCCGGCACAGAAGGTGAACCTTTCCCGGGACGCCGCGCGCACCTATCCTGCCGAGGTTATGCCTGACGGCAGCCTCAAGCTCCTGAACAGCAGCAAATTCACCCGCTTCTCCCAGGGAAACCGCGGAGACTCCCCTTATAACCTCAAGGTAAAAACCCTCGACCCGGTAGAGATGCAGTGGAACTACCAGCCCACCGTGCAGGTAACTCTGGAAGGCCCGGCCGGAAATAAGGAGTTGTTTACGGGAACCGCCGCCGGCATCAGCCTCTCCCCGCTGGCCCAATATGTAATTTGGTGGGATTACAGCACCCTCACCTGGAATCTGTACGACATTGCATCGGCCCAAACCCGGACCCTGGATGCCGGCGTGAATTTCTGGAGGGAAGATGACGACCATCCCACCCGTCCGGATTCCTATGGGATGGGCGGCTGGCTGGAAGGCGACAGCGCCCTGCTCTTGTATGACCGCTACGACATCTGGAAAGTTCCGGCCGATGGCAGCGCCCCCGTCCGCCTCACCCGGGGCCGTGAAACCGGCGTCACCTACCGCTATATCAACTTGAAGGACCGGGAAGAGGAACGCCACATCGGCCCTGCCGAGACCATCGTCCTGAGCCTGTTCGACAATGAAACCAAGGAAAACGGCCTGGCCTCCGTGCAGATAAGCAACCCCCAGAAGACCTTCCGCACCCTCACCCGCGGCGGCTTCACCTGGGCCGATCTCCAGAAAGCCCGCAAGGCCAACGCGTACACTTACACCAAAGGCAACTTCCGGGACCCCATGGATGTCTATTACACCATCAACCTGGGCAGGGAAGAACATAAACTCACGGCCATCAATCCCCAGATCAACGACTACAACTGGGGCACAGTGGAGCTGTACCGGTGGAACGCCTATGACGGCACCGCCCTGGACGGCCTGCTGTACAAGCCGGAAGACTTCGACGCCAACAAGAAGTACCCGGTCATGATCTACTTCTATGAGAAGAATGCCGAGACCCTTTACAAGCACATCCCCGTCCAGCCCAGCTGGTCCATCATCAACATTACCTTCTACGTCTCCCGCGGCTATGTGGTGTTTGTTCCGGATATCGTGTACAAGAGCGGGCTTCCGGGAGAATCGGCCATCAACTGCATCGTGAGCGGGGCCGAGAGCCTCACCAAATACCCTTGGATTGACAAGGACAACATGGCCATTCAGGGACAGAGCTGGGGCGGCTACCAGGTGGCTTACCTCATTACCCGCACCGGCATGTTCAAGTGCGCCGGCGCCGGCGCTCCCGTGAGCAACATGACCTCGGCCTTCGGCGGCATCCGCTGGGAATCCGGCAACAGCCGACAGGGACAGTACGAACAGGGCCAGAGCCGTATCGGCCGCGACCTCTGGAACGGCTGGCCGCTCTATGTGGAGAATTCCCCGCTGTACCGCCTTCCGGACGTAACCACGCCTGTTCTCATCATGCACAACGATGCCGACGGCGCCGTGCCGTGGTACCAGGGCATCGAGATGTTCATGGGCCTGAGGCGTCTGGGCAAACCCGCCTGGCTGCTGGAATACAACGACGAGGCCCACAACCTCCGCCAGCGCCGCAACCGCAAGGATCTCACCATCCGCCTGCAGCAGTTCTTCGATTACTATCTGAAGGGCGAACCGCAGCCCGCCTGGATGAAGGACGGCATTCCGTCCGCCAAGAAGGGCTACTACTTCGGGTACGAGAATGCCGAATAACGGAAAAGCCGGTCCTCACGGGCCGGCTTTCTTTTTCACATCGGGAAAGAACTAGTAGGTCACAACGGGCTCCAGCTTCTGGGCCAGTTCGATGTACTTGGCGATTTCTTTCTCCACCGGAGTGCGCTTGCACAGGTGCTTGGCTTCATTAACTTCTGCCATCTTAGCAGCCAGATTGGCGGCATTGCGGGTGCGGAGCTCCTTAACGGTATCTACACCGGCGGCTTCCAGCAGTTCGGAGAACTGAGGACCAACGCCCTTGATGCGGAACAGGTCTGCGTGATTGACCCAGGTGAGGATCAAATCTCCCCGGATACCGGTCTTTTCTTCCAAAGCCTTGCGGCCCTTAGGGCAGGCACCTTCTTTCAGCAGCTGATCTACAGTCTCGATACCGATAGCGATGAGCTTCTCGGCATACACAGGGCCGATACCCTGAATGTCAATGATTTTGTAAGCCATAGTGTGAATAATATTTAGTGGTTGTATGGTCAATTCAACATCAAAGTTAAAAAAAATTCACTGAAAAAAGGAAATTTTTTCATATATTTGCGGATGTAGGCAAATTTTATGGAAAACTTTCCGTTAGACAGCGAAAAGATTTACTTCTCTTCAGACATGCTTACACTGGATTGCGAAAGCGGTCCGGTGACGATGAAAGTTTCCGACTGGCTTCACGAAGATCCCGTACGCATCCACAGGATGATTGTCAAGGAAAAGGTCCTGCAAGTGGATCAAATGGAGGTTTTCGCTCCCCTGGTATCCAAATTAAGAAGGGCCGATTACGACTACTACAAGCGCATCACCGGACTCAAGATGATGATCGATTTCCCGGGATTCCCCTCCGAAATTGAAGCCCGCATCCCCTACGACACAGACCCCATCGCCTTCTACAAATGGTGGCGCAAGGGCAAGAACGAACACCGCGTGTACCTCTCCCCCGCTTATCAATTCAAGCTTTTCCAGAAAGTGTCCCACATGGAGCCCAAGATCATGCTCAAGAAGGACATCGATTTCGTTAAGACCTTCTAGTTATGACCTTGGAACAAATCCTGGCCGTCCCCACCGCTCCTTCTCCCGAAGAGTTGGCTAGGGACATTTGGGACGGCGACAACTGTGTAAGTTACTCGGCCGATGGGAAGCGCCTTCTGGATGCCGAGAATTTTCCCTCCGAAATAAACGTCAAAGACGGCTGCGAGGTCATCTGCGACGAGGTCTTCGCTTTCCAGGATTACATGGCAGGCCGAAAGATAGGCGAAGAGATTCCCCTGGAGGAGCGCTCCTCCTACCTTGAAAAGATAACCCTCCCCGCCAGCGTCACGCACATTGGCGCCGCCGCTTTCTGCGAGTGCGGTGAACTGGTGAAGATCAAGCTCCCGACGGGGCTTCTTTGTATCGGTGCATCGGCCTTTGCCGACTGCTGGCAGTTGGAGAAGATTACCCTGCCTGCGGGTACCCGGGTCATCGGCCCCGGCGCTTTTCAAGGTTGCATCAACCTGTACCAGATCAAACTGAACAAAGCCCTGGAAGTGATTGGGGAAGATGCTTTTGACGACTGTGAGTCCCTGGAGACCATCATCATCCCCCACGGCACACTGGACCATTTTCTGAAACTCCTTCCCAAGGAATTACATCCCCTGATAGAAGAATTATGACCGGACAAAACTACAAGGTAGCCCACGACGCTCCCCTGCTGGAATATCTATTTGAAATCTCTCCCGGCCAGTCGCGCACCGGCGTGAAGAACCTGCTTTCCAAAGGCCAGGTGCTGGTAAACGGCCAGGGCCAGACGGCCTTTGACTGGCCGCTCAAGAAGGGAGACAAACTCACCATCCTGCCCAAAGGCATCTCTATTGCCCGCGCCACGCGTTCCGACGCCCGGGACCAGGTGCTGAAGGCCGGGGTGCAGATTCTCTTTGAAGACGAGAACTACATCGTGGTGGACAAACCTTCCGGAATGCTCACCGTAGCCACCGGCAAGGAGAAGAATACGCTCTACTCCCTCCTAAACGCCTACATCAAGGTCAATGCCCGCATGCAGCGCAAGGAGGACCTTATTTCCGGCAAGGCCCCCGACCGCAGCACCGCCAAAATCTGGATTGTGCACCGCCTGGACAAAGGCACTTCCGGCGCCCTGGTATTCGCCAAGAACGAGCGCGCCAAGGACATCCTCCAGAGCAAATGGAAAGACCTGGTGGCCGAAAGGAAATACGTTGCCTGGCTGGAAGGCCATCTGGAAAAAGAAAGAGGAGCCATCCAGACCTGGCTGGTAGAGAACCCAAAGTCGCTTAAGATGAACTCCTACGATACGGAGATCAAGGACGGCCAACTGGCCATTACCCATTACCGGGTGCTTGCTACCAGCCGCCATTACTCCCAGGTGGAATTCTCCCTGGAGACCGGTCGCAAGAACCAGATCCGCGTACACGCCGCCACCCTGGGCTGCCCCGTGGCCGGTGACGAGAAGTACGGCGCCCAGACAGACCCCATCAAGCGTCTGGCCCTGCACGCCCATACGCTGGTGTTCCGCAATCCCTTCTCCGGGAAGATGGTGCGCTGCACCTCTCCCCTCCCCG
This sequence comes from Bacteroidales bacterium, assembly GCA_017423025.1. GTDB lineage: Bacteria > Bacteroidota > Bacteroidia > Bacteroidales > UBA932 > Cryptobacteroides. Next base: position 13,660 of record JAFPGC010000028.1, on the reverse strand, counting down.
AATCCTTTGAACGGTTTACTCTCAGATGACAACTCTTACCATCCCTTCCGGCGACCTCCAGCTGCAGGCCGCCGTCATCGCTCCCGAAAACCCCAAGGCCGTCGTGGTCTTTGTCCACGGCATGGCCGAACATAAAGAGCGCTATTATCCCTTCATGACCTATCTTAGCGAACAGGGTTTCGCCTGCGTCATCTACGACCAGCGGGGCCACGGAGCCACCGCCGTAAACCCTGATGACCTGGGCTACTTTGGCAAGGACGGGGTTAAGAAACTGGTAGAAGACACCCGCACCGTGATTCACTGGGCGCGGAAGCAGTATGCCGGTCTCAAACTCTTCCTCCTGGGCCACAGCATGGGCTCCATGGTAGTGCGCTGCTATACCAAGAAGTACGACCGCGAGATAGACGGTCTGGTAGTGTGCGGCAGCCCCTCCAACAATCCGGTCTCCGGCCTGGGCATTCTGGTCACCTATATGTTCCAGCTGTTCAAGGGAGAACGCCACCGTTCCAAGACCGTGGCCCTTATGATGTTTGGCCCGCACGTCAAAAAGTTCAAGGACGAAGGCATTCACAATGCCTGGCTCTCCACCAATAAAGTCAATGTGCAGGAGTACAACGACGACCCTCTCTGCGGTTTCAAGTTCACCCTCAACGGCTACCGCGTGGTGATGCAGCTCATCCGGGAGACCTATTCTTCCAAAGGCTGGGCCGTGAGAAACCCCGAGATGCCCGTGCATTTTCTGGCGGGCAGCGAAGACCCCTGCATCATTACCCGGAAAGATTTTGACAAGGCCGTGGACTTCTTCCGCGACCGTGGCTACAAGAAGGTCAGCGCCAAAGTGTACACCGGAATGCGCCACGAGGTGCTCAACGAACTGGGCAAGGAAAGCGTCTGGGAAGATGTAGGAGACGTCTTTAATAGCTGGTTATGAACCTTTTCGCCCGCACCGAGCGCCTGGTAGGGGCCGATGGACTGGCCCGCCTGCAAAAAGCCCGCGTCATCCTCTTCGGCACGGGCGGAGTAGGCAGCTGGTGCGCGGAAGCGCTGGTGCGAAGCGGCATCGGCCACCTTACCCTGGTAGACCCCGACTGCGTGGATGTGACCAACATCAACCGCCAGCTCCCGGCCACCACCACCACCGTAGGGCAGCCCAAAGTGGAAGTCCTGAGGACGCGGCTGTTAGAGATTAATCCCTCGGCCGATATCATGGCGCTGAGGCAACGCTATGAGAAAGGGGCCGATTTCGGCCTCTCGAACTACGACGTCATCATCGACGCCATCGATTCCCTCACCGACAAGATGAACCTCCTGCTGGAGGCATCGGCCACACCCGCCGAGGTTTTCTGCTCCCTGGGCGCCGCCTGCAAATTAGACCCCACCAAGATCAGGGTGGCCGAATTCTTCAGCGTCCGCGGATGCCCGCTGGGCGCCGCCCTGCGCAAAAAAATGCGGAAAGAGAACGCTCTTCCCGCCAAACCCATTACAGCCGTCTACGATGAGGAGGTGCTCCCCAACCTGGGTCCCGAACAGGACCCCGGCCCCGGCAAAGCCGTGGCCAACGGCACCTTCGCCCACATCACCGGCATCTTCGGCTTCACCCTCGCGGGCCTGGTCATTGAGCACATTCTGGGCACACGCCCTTGAGCAGATAGCTCACACTCTCCACCTCATACCCTTCCGGCACTTGAACCGGCGGAACCGGCGTATCTTCCAGGCAGAAGGTGCGATGGCATTTTGTGCAGTAGAAATGCACGTGGATGTCGTCGTCGTGGTCGTGGTGGTGGCTGTGGCAAAGTTCGTAGCGAACGCCTTCCCCGCTGTCTTCCAGCACGTGCACGAGATGAGCGTCCTTGAAAGCGCCCAGCGTGCGGAAGATGGCACTTTTATCTATGGTCTCCAGCTGCGCCTCCAGTTCCATCAGGGAAAGGGGACGGCCGGCACTGGCCAATGCCCGGGCCACCAGCAGGCGGTTGGGCGTTGCCTTTACGCCATGTTCTTCCAGCAGATGTTCCATTACAGCAGTTCCTCCAGCAGTTCTTTGCAGTGACCGGTGAGAATGATATGATGATTGCCGATGGAGTTGGTAAGGAAGTACTTGGCATCTTCCGGCTGCAACTTGAGCACCACCTGTGTGCGGCAGAGATGGTCTTCGTACTGGTTGTACAGGAGTTCGCCTTCGGCCACGAAATGGCGGTCCAGCTTACCGGAAACCTTGAATACCGTGACGGGGCCCTCAGGAAGGTTGCCGTGGATGCCCACACCAATGCCGGACTCAAAATGGGTGTCGTACTGCCAGTCCGTCACCATATTGAACGGTACGGTGCAGTGGGCAAAGAGCATCTCTCCGCTCTGGACGTCAATACGGGAAGGATTGGCCTGGAAGCCCGTCTGGCCCATGAGGGCCTGGGCAATCATCATGGACAGCAGGGCAGGCACATCGCCTTCGCAGGAGGCTGGAATGCCGTCGGCATTGAACGAGGCCAGCGCCAGGCAACCGGTGTTGCCAACGGCCGTGAGGAGGTCAAAGCATCTGAGCGTGAAAGCACCCAGTTCATACTTTTTAACCAGCACTTCCAGTGCGTGATAGATCTGCGTGGCGCCGGGGTAAGACTTGCGGACATTGTCGGCCATCTGCTCCTCGGCCGGGGCATTGTCCCTGGGAGCCTTGGCTATCTCATTGAGGAGTTCTTCCATGGGAACCTCTACTATGCGGGCACCCAGTTTATCCATCACCGCCATAGGGTCGGCCTGGCTGGCAATGAGCCAGTCTGAGGGCTGGCCGATTACGCCAATGCGTGTGCCCTGCAGCTTCTTGCGGGCTTCGGCCACGGTGGATAGAACCTGAACACGGTGCTGCAAATAATCGGCGCTGCCGTGCAGAACTTCGCCCTTGAGCCCCTGCTGGCGCAGATAGGACAGGATTTCCAGCGAAGCGGCCAGCGAGTTGCTCTTCCCCGAGGTGAGCAGGTAATACCGCTCGATGCCGCGGGCCAGCATCTCCGGCAGCAGCTGCTTGAAGATGCCTTCGGCCCCGCCCGTCCTCACATAAATGAGGTCCAGACTGTGCGTGCCAAAGTCGGCAAAGTTGGCTCCCTTGTACTCGAAATCCCCTTCCGGGAATACCCCGGCCAGGAACTCGTCGCTCAAACGGCTCACGGACGCCTCATCGTGCAGTCCGGAAGTGATGGTATATACTGCTATCATATCAAACGAAAAAAGGGAAAGCTGATTACATCGCACCGCTACAACCTCCTACCCTTGCTGTATTCCTACCCTGGGGGAGTTCAGAGGGAGCTGGTCGTGTAAGACTTTCCCGATGCAAAGGTATAAAATCTTTTTGAATACGAAAAGACTACCGGATCTCTTTTCCAAAGGGAATGAGGGAGGCGAAGGCCATCTTGAAGTGCTGCATGCCCCAGGGAATGCCTACGATGGTGATGCAGAACAGTAGGCCGAAGCCCAGGTGCAGGAGGGCAATCTCCCACCATCCGAACATAATCCAGATGATGTCCATCATAAGGGTAAGGCAACCCGGCTCCTGCTGTTTGTAAATCAACTCGTGTCCGAAGGGCCACAGAGAATAGGTTCCCAGCTTGAATAACTGGATCCCGAAAGGAATGCCGATGATGGAAACGCACATCACCAGCCCCACCATGTAATAGATAAGGGCGATGAGAATACCGCCAAACAGAAGCCAGATAAGATTTCCGAGTGTTTTCATACTCCAAAGATAAGCATTTCTTCAAAAATATCCGTACCTTCGTAAGGTTATGAGAAAACACCTTGTTGTAAGTTTATTGGCCGCCGTGCTGGGAATCACCGGCGCCCTGGCCCAGGAAGTAACTTTCACCCACCCCTGGGCGGGCAAACGGGTGGCCCTTTTCGGAGACTCCATCACAGACCCCGGCCTGGGAAGGGACGGCGGTTTCACCATGTATTGGGCCCATTTGCAGGAATGGCTCAACCTGGATATCTACAATTACGCCGTATCCGGCAGGGAATGGAACGACATCCCCCGCCAGTTGCGTGCCCTGCAGGCAGAACATGGGAATGACGTGGATGCCATCCTCATTCTGATGGGCACCAACGACTTCAACATGGGCATCCCCACCGGAGAATGGTTCACGGAGAAGGAAGAATACGTACTGGCAGGAACCGACATGAATGAGCCTGCCACCATGCAGCTGCGCAAGCGCCGCTACCCTGTGATGGACAACACCACCGTCAAGGGCCGGATGAACATAGCCCTCAAACTCATCAAGGAAACCTATCCCCAGTGTCCGATAGTTCTCCTGACCCCGCTGCACCGCGGCTGGTTCCGCCTGGACGAGGGCAACGTGCAGCCGGAAGAAAGCTACCAGAACCGCGTGGGAGAGTATCTGGATTCCTATGTGAATGCCGTCAAGGAAGCCGCCAATATCTGGTCCGTCAACGTAATAGACCTGCACGCCGTAAGCAACATGAATCCCCTCTACGGCCAGGAGGGCTATTTCAAGGCCGATTGGGACCATCTCCACCCCGGCAAAGAGGGCAATCTCCGTCTGGCGCAGGTACTTTATTACCAGCTCCTTACCATAGCCGTCAACGACAATGGGAAGGGGGCCGATGAGAAGCCGCTGGCCCTCACCGAGCTAAGCCACAACACCATTACAAATGCAGTGGGAAGCGGCCAGTATTCGGGCATCACCCACATAGGAGGCAACCACTTTGCGGTGGTCCACGATAAATTGGGCGGCGGAGGGCTGCTCTTTTTTCTTATCCGCCTCAGGGAGGACGGCAGCGTAGAGTTCGCCTCCAAAAGTGTTCCCGAAGGCACCGCCGGCTCTGACCGGAGGGACAATGAGGGCGTAGCCTACGTCCCCTCCACCCGCACCGTGTTCATCAGTGCCGAGGCCGACCAGTCCATCCGGGAATACGACCTGCAGGGCCGTCCCACCGGCCGCCAGCTGGCCATTCCGGAAGATATGGGAATAAGCCATATCACCCGCAACAAAGGCTTCGAGGCGCTCACTTACAATGCAAAGAAGCATCTTTTCTGGACCACAACGGAAGGTCCGCTGCTGGGCGACGAAGACCTTATCGTCCGGCTCCAAAGCTTCGGCGAAGACCTGAATCCCGCCTCACGCTATACCTACCAAATGGACGCACCGGCCGTATCGGCCCAGAAGGTGGCCGATGCCAGGGGCTATGTCCACGGGGTTCCGGCCCTGGCCGCCCTGGATGACGGCAGCCTCATTGTGATGGAACGGGAAGTTTACGTGCCAGGCGGCAGCGTCAAGGACAAACTGAACGACTCTTTCACCACCACCAAGCTCTTTCTGGTCAAGCCCGGGTCGGACAAGGATAGCGTCCTCCCCAAGCGGCTTCTCACCCGCTTTGATACATCGGCCCTTTCCAGTTTTGCCAATTACGAAGGCATGTGCGTGGGGCCCCGGCTGCCGGACAGCCGCCAGACGCTCCTCCTTATCCCGGACAGCCAGGACGGCTCTTCGGGACTTACTCAGGAGTACATCAAAGTATTTGCGATAGAATAAGGCTTACCTTACCACCTGGGTGAACACCGGGGGCTGACCTTCGGCCACCAGCACGTAGACCTTCATTTCCATGGGGCCGAATGCGGGCATGCCCTCGCGGGGCTTGTTCTGGGCCGTGAAGAGGTACTCTACGCCTTCCGGAACATTGCGGCAAGCCACCTCGGTAGCCGTTGCCTGGATCATGGGATAATCTCCCACGGCGGCGTCAAAGATGGCAGCCTCTTCTTCGCTGACGGGATGAGAGGCCGGGAATTCCTCCAACTGGGCAAACTCCCCTTCCATATAACCGTGGGACTTGAGGAAATAATCTACCTCAAGGGCAGCGGCGTCAATGCGGGCGGCACGGATGCCGTAGCCGGGAAGGATCGTGGCCTCGGGCAGTTTGGCGGCCAGATCGGCCGAGCTGGAGAAGAGGCCGCCGCTGCCGAAGGTGCAGAACGGAACAATCTTCTTGCCACTGAAATCCACCTCATTGAGCACCGTTGACATAGGAACGGCATAAGTGCCGTACCAGACCGGATACCCCAGGAAGATGAGATCGTACTGGGAAAGGTCTGCCTGGATGGGCTGAATGGCCGGGAGGATTCCCTTCTCGCGCTCCATGCCGGCACGGGCGATGGTTTCCTCATAAGTGCCGTCGTAGGGCACTACGGGAATGATTTCTTCCATATCGGCCCCAAGGGCTTTCTGGATTTCCTGGGCCACCGTAGCGGTATGGGAAGTCTGGGAATAGTAGAGCACCAGCACTTTGGGACTCTGTTTCTTGGTGCCGCAAGAGGCGAGCATTAAAGCGGCTGCCGCAAGGGCGACCATCCATTTCATCGATTTCATATCATTTGTTTTTAGTGTCCATGCATATGGTGACCGGGCCGTCGTTGACCAGCGCCACTTTCATATCGGCCCCGAATTCCCCCGTTCCTACGGGACGGCCGATGGCGGCCGAAAGGGCCTCGCAAAACTGCTCGTAAATGGGAATGGCCTTTTCGTGCCCGGCGGCCTCGATGTAAGAGGGCCGATTCCCCTTCTTCGTAGAGGCCATGAGCGTAAACTGGCTCACCACCAGGGCCTCGCCGCCAACTTCCACTACGCTGCGGTTCATCACGCCCGCCTCGTCGTCGAAGATGCGGAGGCCGGCAATCTTCTTGACCAGCCATTCCAGGTCTTCAGGGCCGTCTTCGTGCCCTACGCCCAGCAGCACCAGCAGCCCCCGGCCAATGGCCGATTTCTGCTTTCCGTCAATAGTGACCGAGGCCGAACTAACTCTCTGAATGACTGCCCGCATACCAATCGTGAATATTTTTCCAAAAGTAATAAAAAATTTGATTATTATCCCCAAAAGCCGTACCTTTGCCCAAACAAAGAACGCAATGAGAAAGACCGTCATAACTCCTTGCCCCGGCATGTGCGGGTTCGATGGTGTTTCCGTTTTTGTTCCTTTTATTAGTAGTAGTATTTAGACAGCCCATTACGGTTGTCTTTTTTTTGTCCATATGGTAGAGTTACCCGCTTTCTGTGACATCCATGTCCACTTCCGCGAGCCGGGCCAGACCTGGAAGGAAACCATCCGCACCGGATCCCTGGCCGCCGCGCGGGGAGGCTATACGCTGGTTTGCGCCATGCCCAATCTGGACCCCGTTCCGGACAGCCCGGAACACCTGGCCCTGGAGCAGGCCGCCATTGACCGCGACGCCGTAATTGACGTACTCCCCTACTGCTCCATTACCGTGGGGCGCAAAGGGCGGGAATTAGTGGATTTCCAGGCCCTTAAAGGCCGATGCGTAGCCTTTTCCGACGACGGCAGCGGCGTGCAGGATCCCCAGATGATGCGGAAAGCCATGCAGGAAGCGGCCAGGCAGGGCGTTATCCTGGCCGCCCACTGCGAAGACAACACCCTCCTTCACGGAGGATATATCCACGAAGGCCGATACAGCGCCGCCCACGGTCACAAGGGCATCTGCTCCGAGAGCGAATGGGGACAGATCAAAAGGGACCTGGAGTTGTGCGAAGAAACTGGCTGCCGCTACCATGTGTGCCATATCTCCACCCGCGAGAGCGTGGAACTCATCCGGGCCGCCAAGGCCCGCGGCGTGCGCGTCACCTGCGAGACGGCACCCCACTATCTGGTGCTGTGCGAAGACGACCTCCAGGAGGACGGCCGCTTCAAGATGAATCCTCCGCTCCGCAGCGCCGACGACCGCGAAGCCCTTATCCAGGGCCTTCTGGACGGCACCATCGACGCCATCGCCACCGACCACGCGCCCCATTCGGCCGAAGAAAAATCCCGCGGCCTGCAGGGCAGCGCCATGGGCATCGTGGGGCTGGAGACGGCCTTCCCGGTGCTCTACACCAAACTGGTCCGTACGGGCCGGGTATCGCTGGAAAGACTGGTGGAAGCCCTTTCGACGGCCCCCCGCCGCATCTTCGGCCTGCCCGAAGTACCAGAGGGAGACCGCGTGTTGGTAGATTTGGAACACCCTTTTATCATAGACAGCAAGCGCTTTGCCTCCATGGGCCATGCCACTCCCTTCGACGGATGGGAGGTGTACGGCCGGGTGCTCCAGACCCGCAAAAACGGAAAAATAGTATACGCAGAGTAAATGCAAAAGAAGGATTATACCGTAACAGAGAACCGGCTCATAGCGGCCGATACCTACCGGCTGGTGCTCTCCGGAGAAGGCCCGGTAGAGGGAGAATTCGTCCATCTGGAGATTCCCGGCTATTTCCTGCGCCGTCCCTTCTCCGTGTGCGAAACCTCTCAGGACGGGCTCACCCTCCTGTACAAGACCGTGGGAGAAGGTACCCGCGCACTGGCCAACCTGCCCGTGGGCACCACCCTCAGCGTAGTCTCCGGTCTGGGCAAAGGCTTTTCGGCCGACGCCTGCCGGGAAAACGCCCTGCTGGTAGCCGGAGGCCTGGGCGCCGCCCCGCTGTACCTGCTGGCCAAAGAGCTCAAGGCACAAGGCAAGCACATCACCGCCATCCTGGGCTTCAACAAGGCCGATGAGCTGGTGCTGCAAAAGGAATTCGAGGCCCTCTGCGACCAGGTAGCCATCACCACCCTGGACGGCTCTGTAGGCATAAAGGGCTTCGTGACCGATGCCCTGAAGTCTCTCCAGCCGGAATACGATTATTTCTACACCTGCGGTCCCATGGTCATGATGAAGGCGGTCTGTGATATGCTGTCCGGCCCCGGCGAGGCCTCGCTGGAAGAGCGGATGGGCTGCGGCGCCGGCTTCTGCTATGGCTGCTCCATCCAGACCACCAACGGCCCGCGCCGGGTTTGTCACGATGGACCCGTATTCAAAAAGGAGGAAATACTATGGTAAAGGACCTTTCGGTACAGCTGGGCGGCCTACGCCTGAAAAACCCCGTCATTCCCGCCAGCGGCACCTTCGGCTTCGGCCTGGAACTGGCCGGGGATATGGACCTCAACGTGCTGGGAGGCATCTCCCTGAAGGGTAGCACCCGGGAAGCCCGTTATGGTAATCCCGTTCCGCGCATTGCGGACTGCACCGGCGGCATGATCAACTCCGTCGGCCTGCAGAATCCCGGAATGGACGTGCTGGTCAACGAGAAAGTACCGGCCCTCCGGAAAATCTATAACGGTGCCATCATCGCCAACATCAGCGGCTTCTCGGTGGAAGAATACCGGGAAAACTGCGCCAAGGCCGATGCCTGCGAGGGAATCGACCTCATCGAGGTGAACGTCTCCTGCCCCAACGTACACGGCGGCGGCCTGGCCTTCGGCACATCGGCCCAGGCGGCGGCCCAGGTGACGGCGGCGGTAAAAGAGGTCTGTCCCAACAAGCCCGTCTTCATCAAGCTGAGCCCCAACGTGACGGACATCGTGGAGATTGCCCGCGCCTGCGAAGACGCCGGGGCCGATGGCCTCACCCTCATCAACACTTTCCTGGGCATGCGCTTTGACATCGCCCGCCGCAAACCCGTCCTGGCCAATACCATGGGCGGCTTCTCCGGACCGGCCATCTTCCCCATTGCCCTGAGGATGGTCTACCAGGTGGCCCACGCCTGCCACATTCCCGTCATGGGCTGCGGCGGGGTCTCCAGCGCCCGCGACGTGGTGGAGATGATGATGGCGGGCGCCACGGCCGTACAGGTAGGGGCCCAGAACTTGCGCAACCCCTTCGCCTGCCCGGAAATCGTAAGCGAACTGCCTTCCGTAATGGAAGAACTGCACATAGATTCCCTGAAAGATATCATAGCCTGTATATGAACCGAGATGTAATCATAGCCTGCGATTTCAGCAGCAAAGAGGCCTGCCTGGATTTCCTGGACAAGTTCTCCGGAACCCGGAAACCTTTCGTGAAGATAGGGATGGAACTGTTTTATGCCGAAGGCCCGGACATCGTCCGCCAGATCAAGGCCCGCGGACACCGGATTTTCCTGGACCTCAAGCTCCACGACATCCCCAACACGGTAAAAAAAGCCATGCAGGTGCTCTCCGCCCTGGATGTAGACATGGTGAATGTGCACGCCGCCGGCGCAGGGGCCATGATGAAGGCCGCCGTGGAAGGCCTTACGAGGGCCGATGGCACCCGCCCGCTCCTCATCGCCGTCACCCAGCTCACCTCCACCTCGGAGGAAGCCCTCCATAATGAACTGCTGATCGGCCCCTCCATGAACGAGACCATCGCCAAATATGCTTCCAACGCTAAGGAAGCAGGACTGGACGGCGTGGTCTGCTCCCCCTTGGAGGCCGGTCTGGTGAAGGAAACCTGCGGCCGGGACTTTCTCACGGTAACCCCGGGCATCCGCTTCGCCGATGCCCAGGCCGATGACCAGGTGCGTATCACCACGCCCGCCCGGGCCCGGGAAATCGGCTCGGACTACATTGTGGTGGGCCGTCCCATCACCGCCGCCCCGGACCCCGTGGCCGCCTACGAACGTTGTTTGAAAGAATTTGTTTAGCCAGATATGGAACGTCAAATTGCCAAAGCACTCCTTTCCATCGGCGCAGTCTTCCTGCGTCCCGAAAAGCCCTTCACCTGGGCCAGCGGCATCCAAAGCCCCATCTATTGTGACAACCGTCTCACCTTATCGGCCCCGCGCGTACGCGAGCAGATAGAGAACGGCCTGGCCACCCTTATCAAGCAGCATTACCCTCAGTGTGAGATGCTTATGGGCACCTCCACGGCCGGCATCGCCCACGCCGCCATCACGGCCACCCTGCTGGACCTTCCCATGGGCTATGTGAGGGGCGAGGCCAAGAGCCACGGCCGCACCAACCGAATCGAAGGAAAACTGGAACCCGGCACCAAGGTAGTAGTTGTGGAAGACCTCATCTCTACCGGAGGCAGCGCCATTGAATGCGTGGAGGCCCTCCGCGATGCCGGGGCCGAGGTCCTGGGCATTGTGAGCATCTTCACCTACGGCATGAAAAAGGGGCTGGAACGCATATCGGCCGCCCATACGGAAAACCATTCCCTGTGCAACCTGGACGTTCTGGTGGAGGTAGCCGCCGAAGAAGGCTACATAGCTCCCGAGTGGAAGGCCAGAATTCTGGCTTTTCGGGCCAATCCCTCTGACGAAAGTTGGATTAAATTGTAATGGTTGGAGCCCTGAAAGGGCGATAGTAAGTCCCTTCCCTCGGGGAAGGGACTTAGGAAAAGGGTAACGTATAAAAAATAAATATTTCATTTATGAAGCATCTGATCGATCCTATGGATCTCACCAAGCAGGAGACCGACGAGATTATTTCCCTGGCTCAGGACATCATCGCCCACCGCGAACGCTACCAGGGCAGCATGTCCCACCGCAAGCTGGCCACGCTCTTCTATGAGCCCAGCACCCGCACCCGGCTCAGTTTCACATCGGCCATGATGGAACTGGGCGGCAACGTCCTGGGCTTCTCCGATGCCAAGAACGCCTCGGTGAGCAAGGGCGAGACCGTTCAGGACACCGTGCGCGTAGTGGGCTGCTTTGCCGAAGTGATTGCCATGCGCCACTACATCGAGGGCGCCCAGCTGTACGCCTCGGAGGTTTCCCGCGTGCCCATCATCAACGCCGGCGACGGCTCCCACAGCCATCCCACCCAGACGCTGACGGACCTTCTTACCATCAAGCGGGAACTGGGGCACATCGACGGCATCACCATCGGCTTCTGCGGCGACCTCAAGTTCGGCCGTACCGTCCATTCCCTCATCAAGGCCCTGAGCCGCTATGAGAACATCAACGTCATCCTCATTGCTCCCGACGAGCTAAAACTCCCCGGCTATATCAAGCACGATGTATGCGAGCTCACCGGCATTCCTTTCCGCGAGGTCAGCACCATGGAAGAGGTCATGCCCGAACTGGATGTCCTTTATATGACCCGCGTGCAGAAGGAGCGTTTCCTGGACGAGGATGAGTTTGACCGCGTTAAGGACAGCTTTGTGCTGGATTCCGCCCGTATGGCCCTGGCCAAGGAAAAGATGGCCGTGCTGCATCCGCTGCCGCGCGTGAACGAGATTCTCACCGAGGTGGACAGCGACCCCCGTGCCGCTTACTTCCGCCAGGTGGAGAACGGCAAGTTCGTCCGCGAGGCCCTCATCGTGAAACTGCACGAATGGAAGGACGACCCGGCCCACGGCATGCCCGAAACGGACGAGCCCATCTACAATCCGGAATACCGCTGCTCCAATCCCAAGTGCATCTGCAACAACGAGCACGCCCCCTACAAGTTCCGCCGAACCCCCGCCGGCAAGATCCGCTGCTGGTACTGCGATTCCAAGATCAAATAATCGAGTAGGAGGTAAACGAAAGTAATGGAGTTTATCTCCTACTTTCGTTTACCGACCTCTCACACCACCGTACGTGCCGTTCGGCATACGGCGGTTCCTTATACTCTGTGCATTAGAACATAGTAGTCCATCAGGCAGGGATAGCCAGCGCTATATAGCAGCTGATTCGTGACAGCATTCTGCATAAAAGCTCCTGCCACGGCCCAATATCCTTTGCTGGCATTACCCCACATATACGCCCAATATGGCTTGATACCGCACTTGATTAGGTTCTTTACCCGTGTACGCGGCTGTTTCCACGCCTTCCAGATACACATACGGATGCGCCTGCGCAACCATTGGTCTATGGCTTCTACGGCGGTTTTCATATCCGCCAGCTTGAAGTAGCCCACCCAGCCGCGTATCGTCTCGTGGAGCACCTGCTTGCGCCCCTCGTATCCCATTCCATTGCTACGGCCTGTCAGCAATTTCAATTTCGCTTTCAGCTTCGCAAGGCTCTTGGGGTGCGCCCGCAGCCTTCATAAGCCGTCAGTCTTTCGTTTGTAGAATGAGTAGCCAAGGAACTTCATTTCGCGTGCGATGCCCACTTCCGTCTTCTCGCGATTCACCTTCAAATGAAGCTTCTTCTCGATGAACTTTGTGATGCCTTCACACACTCTTTCCGCTCCTCGCTTGCTCCTGCAAAAGATGAGGCTGTCGTCCGCATAGCGCACAAACGGGTGTCCCCTCCTCTCCAGTTCTTTATCCAGCTCGTTGAGTACAATGTTACTCAGCAGTGGACTCAGGGGGCCGCCTTGCGGTGTCCCTTCCGGGGTCGGGTGGTACATTCCGTCTATCAGCACCCCGGCATACAGGTATTTGTGGATGAGGCTTATCACCCTGCCATCCTTTACCGTATGTGACAGGAGTTCTATCAGATAGCTCTGATTGACCGTATCGAAGAACTTCTCAAGGTCGATACCCAGGGCATATTCATACCCTTCGTTCAGTATCTCCTGCGCCCTTCTCAACGCATCGTGTGCGCTACGTCCAGGACGGAAGCCAAAGCTCCCATCACTGAACTGCGGTTCATACATCGGGCCAAGCACCTGCGCTATGGCCTGTTGGATTACACGGTCAACGGCAGTCGGGATGCCCAACTTGCGCGTCTTCCCGTTGTCTTTGGGGATTTCAACCCTGCGAACAGGCGCAGGCTTGTATTTCCCCGTCAAGATGAGTTCCTTCAACTCTGTGCCCCGGAGTTCCCAGTACTTCGGCAAGTCTTTTACCGACATCCCGTCGACACCTCCGCTCCCGCCGTTCGACATCACCTTCCTAATCGCTCGGCTGATGTTATAGGGAGACACAATGAGTTCAAGAAGGTGCTTCTCATCTATCTGCACCTCC
>JAFPGC010000027.1 GCA_017423025.1 Bacteroidales bacterium | reverse complement strand
GCGAAATTACGGGAGACTACGACAAGGCCCATGCCGTGAAGTGCGTAAACGGCACCTTCGTCGGAATCGAGGAGCATGGAGTGGCGTCGTGGCTGGGCATCCCCTACGCGAAGCCGCCCGTGGGCGAGCGCCGCTTCAAGGCGCCGGAGTACGTAGATGCGTGCGAGGGGGTCTTTGAGGCTAAATACTACGGAAAAAATGCTTTCGGCGCAACCGGCTACCCGGATTGCGTGCAGAAGCAGTGCTCCGAGGATTGCCTCTATCTGAACATCTGGGTCAACACCGACGACGATACCAAGAAGAAGCCGGTGATGGTTTGGATCCACGGCGGAGCATACGTCGTCGGTTCGGGTTCGCAAGCCTCCTACAGCGGAGCCAACCTGGTCCAGGTTCATAGTGACATCATTATGGTGACCATCAACTACCGCCTGAATATGTACGGCTTCATGGACTTCTCCTCGATACCCGGCGGCGAAGCCTTCAAGACGGCGCCCTGCAACGGCCTGCTGGACCAGGCCATGGCGCTCAGGTGGGTGCACGAGAACATCGCCGCTTTCGGCGGCGACCCGGGCAACGTGACCATCTTCGGGCAAAGCGCCGGCGGCGGCTCCGTCTCCATCCTGCCGGTCATGAAGGAGGCCAACCGGTATTTCCAGAAGGTCATCGCCCAAAGCGGCTCCACCACCCTGGCCTTCCCGGTGGGCTGCGAAGCTGCGCAGGGCAAAACCAAGGCGCTGCTGGAGTACACTGGCTGCAAGACCATGGACGATATTATGGCCCTTACCGAAGAAAAACTCCAGGAGGCGTATGTCAATGCCGTGGGTAGGTTTACATCTTGCCCTTACTACGGTACGGAGGTGCTTCCTGAGGCCCCCATCGAGATGTACAAGAAGGGCTATGCGAAGCACATATCCATCATGGCCGGCAGCACGGCCGACGAGATGAGGCTGTTCATGGGTGAGGGTCCGATGCTGAGCTTTGAAGAGCAAAAGCTATACGCCCAGCGCGCCGCAGGCGATGCCGTCCCCTACCTGAAGGAAGAGGACAAGAAGTATTACGAGGAATTTAAGCGGGTATGCCGGTTCCAGGAGCCGGGACTTGTAGAGACGGAGTTCATCAATGAGCTCATGTTCCGGGTTCCCATGCTCCTGCAACTCGACGTGCAGAGCGCGTTCAACAAGACGTTCTCCTACTACTGGTCCTATCCAAGCAGCAATGCGGACCTGGGAGCCGCCCATTCCGTGGAGCTCATTTTTGTGTTCAACCTTCGCGGCGTAGGGACGGCCAGCAGTTTCAACGGAACCAACATCTCCGATGAAATTTTCACCACCGTTCAGCAGATGTGGACCAATTTCGCCCGCTGCGGCAACCCTTCCACTGACAAGGTGGAGTGGAAGGCGTATTCGGCCGACGACCAGAACGTCCTTGACATCGCCGGACCGGGCGACATACGTATCAAAAAGGGCCTTCTGGCCGAGCAGTACAAGGCCGTGCTTCCCTTGCTGGGCTACTACCAGTTCATAGACAAGTTCTTCACGCCCGGCTACCTTTTGGATATCATGGCCGCGCGCAAATAGCATCAGACATAAAAACACATAAAAGATAATAACCATGAGAGCAGACAAGATTATCAAGAACGCCAAAATCTTTACGGCGGACAAAAACCAGCCCAAGGCCACGGCTTTGGTAGTGAAAGACGGAAAATTCGTCTATGTAGGCGACGAGGCAGGCCTTTCGGCCTATGAAGGCGAAGTGACCGACCTGGGGGGCAAGTTCATCATGCCCGGTATCTTTGACAACCATGTGCATGTGACCCTGCCCGTGGGATTCGCCTATGCGGAACAGAGCGAACGCTTTGCCTGCAACGGCAAGCAGGAGGCTCTGGACTTTATGGCCGACTTTATCGGCAAGCATCCCGGCCGGAAGTGCTATCGGTTTATTCTGGAGAAAAAGTGCCTGAATGGCGAGATGCTCACCAAAGAAGACCTTGACGCCATCTGCCCGGATGCTGAACTCCAGATTCAGGAAGCGGAATTCCACAGCGTGTGGGTGAACTCCCGCGTGCTCCGGCGCCATGGCATTACCGACGAAACGCCGGACCCCGTACCTGGACTCAGCGTTTATGAGCGCAAGGACGGCAAGTTGACCGGCTATATCATTGAAGGCTCTGCGGAGGTGCGCATCGTCCTGGACGGTTCCATGGACCTCAGTGACGAGCAGATTGACGCCGCGCTCCAGGCGTGGATCGATTTCTCCGTGAGTCATGGTGTATCGGCGGTCTTTGACGCCGGTATTCCGGGCTTCCCCGAGTTCCACGAGCGGGTGTACCAGCGCCTGAAGGAGATGGACAAGCAAGGGAAACTCCCCGTTTATGTGGACGGCTGCTATGTGATTGCCGCCAACTGGCAGGCGGAGGAAGGCCTCAAGGAGCTCAAGCGCTTCCGGAAGGAATACAACACGGAGCATCTCAAGATTCACACCATGAAGATTTTCATGGACGGTACGCAGAAAATCCATACCGCCGCGATGCTCACGCCCTATGTGGATGTCCCCGAGAAGGGTGCCACCGCTTTCAACAAGGAGGACCTCGCCGCCCTGATGGTCAAACTGAACGCCGAAGGCCTGGACCTGCACATGCACACCGTAGGCTCCGCCGCTTCCCGCGTGGCGCTGGACGCCGTGGAACTGGCCAGAAAGGAAGTCGGCGACAAGTTTACCATGAAGGTTACCTGCGCCCACCTGGAAGTGCAGGACGACGCCGACCTGGACCGTTTTGCCAAGCTGGGCGTGATTGCCAACTATACGCCCTGGTGGCATGCCGGAGACTACAGGGTTTGGGGCACCTGGCTGGGCGAGGAACGGGCCCGCAAACTGTTCCGTTGCAAGACGCTATGGGACAGCGGCGCCCTGGTAACCTGGTCTAGCGACAACGTGGTATTCAGTTTCGAGGTCTGGAATCCCTATCTGGGCATGGAAGTGGGCATGACGCGCCATATCACGGAAAAGACCAATGCTCCCGCCTTTACCAGAGGGGAAGTGCTTCCTCCTGAGGACCAGAAAATGAGCGTTGAGCAAATGCTTTTGGGCTATACCATCAACGGTGCCAGGCAGCTGGGCGTGGAGGCCGCCAAGGGCTCCATCACCGCCGGCAAGGACGCCGACTTCCTGGTGTTTGAGAAGGACCTCCTTGCGGAACCGCACGAGGGCTTCAGCCACAATCTTCCGGCAGAGGTTTATTTTGAAGGAAAGAAGGTGAACTGAGACGTGATTACATCCCGAGCATCTTTCCAATGAACTGGAAAGATGCTTCCGGGACAGTTTCAAGAAAGGCGAACGCACACTGCTTGAATTCCTCCGGAAGTTGCGTGCATTTTTCTTGTTTATATGCGCAGGGATAACGACTGTTATCAGTTAATAGGCATGGTCGGTTCTGGACTTTTTTCGTATATTTGCAAATGCCCTATCACTTGCGTATCATAGACAGTTTCTACAACAATCTCATTGCCGAAGACCGTTACCGGATGATTCTGGACGGCCTGCAGGTAACCTTGCTCATTACGCTGGGTGCCATTATCCTGGGCACCATACTTGGCGGCGTCGTTTGCTGGATGCGGATGAGCCGGCGGGGGTGGCTGCAGAAAACGGCCAAGGTGTATATCGACATCATGCGTGGTACGCCTGTCCTGGTAATACTCATGCTCATGTACTACGTGGTGATGGCACCACTGGAAGCTACGGGCATCGTGGTGGCCGTCATCACCTTCGGCATGAATGCGGCCGCTTATATCAGCGAGATGCTGCGCACGGCCATCCAGGGCATCGACCGCGGCCAGACGGAGGCCGGCCTGGCCCTGGGTTACACGCCCACGCAAGCCTTTGTAAGGATTGTCCTGCCGCAAGTGGTACGTTCCGTCCTCCCCGTTTATCAAGGCGAGGTTGTGAGCCTTCTGAAAGGGACCAGCATCGTTGGCTACATCGCCGTGACGGACATGACGCGGGCTTCGGACCTCATCCGCTCGCGCACCTTCGACGCCTTCTTCCCGCTCATCGTGACGGCCCTCATCTACTTTTTCATGGCCTGGCTCATCGGCCGGCTTCTTACCGCCCTTCAGAACAAGGAATACCGGAAAGCGGTTGCTGCGGCTGCACTGCTCATTGTCGGAGGAACCCTTTGTTACATCCCCAGGCTTGCTTCCCACAGCAATGAGGAAGTCCAGGAGGAGGTTCCCGCCATGTTCCGGGCACTGAATGGGAAGCGGGTTGGCGTTGCGCTGGGCAGCATCCAGGATATCGCCGTCACCAAGCTGGCTCCCGGTGCAGACATCCAGCGTATATCCGGTGTAGCCAATATGCTCATGGCGCTGGAGAGCAGGAAAGTGGATGTCATCGGATACGGAAGCCTGGCCGTGTCTTTCGACAAGCACCTTGCAGCCAAGGTAGACACAGTGGGAGCAGGGTATCCGCCCATTTTTCTGGGTGCCTGTTTCCGCTTGGGAAATACGGAACTGCAGCAGGATTTCAACAGCTTCCTTGCCGATGCACGCAAAGACGGCACCTATCAGGATATCTGCAACCGCTGGCGGGAGGCCGACGATGCTTCCGCCGTCCCTTTGCCCACGCAGCGCGGTACGGGAAAAACCCTGAGGGTTGCCGTGGCTCCGGAGACGGCCCCGTTCGATTTCATCAGTTCCGGAGTGCCCTCGGGACTGGAAATCGATCTTCTTACGGAGTGGGCCAACCGGCGGGGTTGGAAACTGGAGTTCCTTTCGATGGATTTCGCCGCCCTCCTTCCCTCCATTCAGACCGGGAAGGCCGATGTCGCCATCGGCGTCATCACGGCCACCGAGGAACGGAAGAAACAGGTCCTCTTCTCCGACGGCTACCTGGAGTCCTACATGGTCTTTATGACGCGTAAAGGGGAAATAGGACGGCTCACTGGCTCCGGGGATTTCTCTTCCGACAATCAGACGCAAAGGAAATTCGCTCTCTGGGGCATGGCCGTCCTTCTTCTTGTGGTGGGCATCGGCCTGTGGCTGTACTTCCGCCGCAGGTCCGGCCTCCCCAATGCGGCTTCTGCGCCGGGCAGTTCAGACGAGCCCATCATCCGCTTTTCCCATATGCAGAAGAGCTACGGAGACCTTCAGGTGCTGAAAGATATCAATGCCGACATCCACTGCGGCGAGGTCGTCTCCATCATCGGCCCTTCCGGTACGGGCAAGAGCACGCTGCTTCGCTGCCTGAACCTCTTGGACTCTCCCACAGGCGGCCGTATTTATGTGGACGGAGAAAACATTCTGGCAAAAGCCTACCCCGTCCATAAGATGCGGCAGAAAATGGGGATGGTGTTCCAGTCGTTCAACCTCTTTCCGCACAAGACAGTACTGGAAAACATTACGATGGCCCCCTGCGACTTGCTCCATATTCCGGAAGAAAAAGCCCGCGAGGAAGGCCTGGCGCTCCTTCGCAAGGTAGGGCTGGCCGAGAAGGCCGATGTCTATCCGTCCAGCCTCTCCGGAGGCCAGAAGCAGCGCGTCGCCATCGCCCGCGCCCTGGCCATGAAGCCGGAGGTCATCCTTTTCGACGAACCCACATCGGCCTTGGACCCCACGATGGTCGGCGAGGTGCTCAGTGTAATCCGCCAACTGGCCGGGGAGGGCCTGACCATGCTCATCGTTACCCATGAGATGAAGTTCGCCCACGATGTGAGCACCCGCATTTTCTTCATGTCGGGGGGCTATATCCACGAAGACGGCTCTCCCCGGCAAATCTTCGAGGCGCCTGTGCACAGCGCTACCAAGGCCTTTATCCAGCGTATCAGAAAAGAGGTGTTTGAAATTACCGGCCCGGACTACGATTATCTGGGGATGTACTCTCAGATGGGAGCGTTCTGCCATAAGTACAACATTGACGGAAAACTGGACGATGCAAAGAGGCTGTGCGGCACGGTACTCACGGATGTAATGGCGGACTGCCGGCCCCTTGTCGTGCGCATAACACACAGTGAAATGTCCGGCGTCACTACGCTGGATTTCATGGTAAGGAACCTGCAGGCAACGCCACTTTCTCCCGTGCAGCGAAACCGGCTCTCCGGCCTTTGCCGCCAGGTGGTGGAGGAGCCTACGGCCCTTGGCTTCCGCGTGAGGCTGATTATCTGAACTATGAATACTATAATAGAAACAACCTTGAAAGCAGACAAAATCATAAAAAACGCCAAAATCTTTACGGCGGACAAAAACCGGCCGCAGGCGACTGCACTGGCGGTAAAAGACGGCAAATTCGTCTATGTGGGAGACGAGGCCGGCCTTTCAGCCTATGAGGGAGAAGTCACGGACCTGGGCGGAAAATTCATCATGCCCGGCATCATCGACAGCCATGTCCATGTGACCACGGGCGTAGGGTTTGAATACACGGATTTGGGAGTTCCCGTCATGTGCGACACCAAAAAAGACTGCCTGGACTTCATGGCCGATTATATCGCCAAAAATCCCGGACTGGAGCGTTACCGCTTCATGATGGAACGGACCTGCCTGGGTGGAGAGGAACTAACAAAGGAAGACCTGGACGCGATATGCCCGGATGCGGAGATGCTGGTCCTGGAGGGCGAAGTGCACAGCAACTGGGTGAACTCCAAGATTTTGGCGGCGCACGGATTGACGGACGAAACGCCGGATCCCGTGCCGGGGCTGGCCTACTTCGTGCGCAAGGACGGCCACCTGACGGGGAACTCGTTCGAGACCGCCAGCTGGCCCATGCTCTTTGACGGAATAAGTCAACTGACGGAAGAACAGATTAAAACGGCGGTCATGCGCTGGCTGGACAGCTCCATCACATATGGCGTATGCGGTGTATTTGATGCAGGGTTCCCGGAACACAATGGAGTCAATGAAAGGATTTACGCGTGTCTTCAGGAGCTGGACAGGCAGGGGAAGCTTCCGGTTTATGTGGACGGATGCTATGTGCTTACCCAGCCTCGAAAAATGAAGGAAGCCCTGGAGGGCGTGAAGCGTTTCCGGGAGAAGTTCAATACGGAGCACATGAAGGTACATACGCTGAAAATCTTCATGGACGGCACCCTGAAGATTGAAACGGCGGCCATGGTAACGCCCTATGTGGACACCGGTGTTCGGGGTGCTACAGCGTTTAATGCCAAGCAGGTAGCGGAAATTCTGAAAGAACTCAACGAGGCGGGGCTGGATCTGCATGTCCACACCGTGGGTGAAGCTGCGTCCCGCGTGGTGCTGGACGGCGTGGAGATGGCCCGGAAGGAGCTGGGAGACAAATACTGCGTGAAGGTTACCTGCGCCCACCTGTGGGTCCAGGATGACGCCGATTTGGAGCGCTTTGCAAAACTGGGCATAATCGCCAATTTTACCCCGTGGTGGCACAGCGGCAACGTGGGAGGCAACCCCATCGCATACTGGCCCACGTTCATCGGAGAAAAACGCGCACATTCCATGTTCCGCTGCAAAACCATGTGGGACAGCGGCGCGCTGGTGACCTGGTCCAGCGATGAGGTCTTCTATGGCGATTTCAAGAACTGGAGCCCCTATCTTGCCATGGAGATTGGCATGACGCGTTGGATTAACGAGAAAACCCGCTTCGAGGAAGCCAGCAGAACCGTTGCGGCTTTCCCTCCCGAGAGCGAGAGGATGAACATAGAGGAAATGATCCTGGGCTACACCATCAACGGCGCCAAGCAGCTGGGCGTGGAGAACAAAAAGGGCTCCATCACCGTCGGCAAGGACGCCGACTTCCTGGTGTTTGAGAAGGACCTCCTTGCGGAACCGCACGAGGGCTTCAGCTACAACAAACCTTCTGAAGTGTTTTTTAAAGGAAAAACAATAAACTGATATGTTTGGGTGGAAAAGAAGTAAACGGGAAGAGTATTATAAGAAAAAGTCCCATCTGATCAGCAGACTGAACAAGGATGTAATCAGAGACGGGACGGCTTATCTTTCCTGCAAGATCGAAGGGCTTGACGATGTCCTCAGTAAATTCAGTGTCAAGGGCATACAGTCCTTGAACGGGGAATTTATAGATGAGTTTTTGAGTTTTGTAGACTGCATTCCGCAGGAGTATCCCCTGGTACTCGAAATACACGGACCGCAGTTTACAGAAGAGGAGAAGAAAATGATTAAGGAGGCCGTCATTTCGGATGCCGATTATCTCCTGGGAAAAACAGAGGCGGATAACAGACATCACCGGAAAGTGTTCTGGTGGATGGTCGCAGGAACGGTGGGGTCGGGAGTATTGCTGGGCGTCCTCAAACATTTTGTTGATGACGTTCCCCTTGAGTTTTTCTATGTGTTGTTCTGGCTCTTTGCCGATGCCCTGGTCCGGTATCTGTTCATAGAATTCGGAGATTATAAAAACGAGAAGATCCGGGCTGGCAGGATAGCCAGCATGAAAGTGGAATTTGTAGAAGCACAATAGAAAGCCATGACAGAATCGGCATATCAGCTCCCCAAACGTTATTCCTACAAAACCATTTGGAGGATAACGTTCCCCATCCTGGTAGCCCTGGTGATGGAGGAACTGCTGGGTATGACCGACACGGCCTTTCTGGGCCGCGTCGGTGAGATTGAGCTGGGTGCATCGGCCATTGCAGGCGTCTATTTCACCATCCTGTATATGCTGGGATTTGGCTTCTCCATCGGAGTCCAGATCATCATCGGCCGGCGCAATGGGGAGGCTTGTGAAAGCGGAAAAGGCTTCGACGCCATCGGGCGTGTTTTCTGGCAGGGCGTGTGGTTTCTGACGGGCCTGGCCCTTCTGACCATGGCCCTGTCCTTTTTCCTGTCCCCTCCCCTTCTCAGGGGCATCCTGAAGTCGGAAAACATTTTCAACGCAGCCCTGGTCTATGTGAACTGGAGAATTCCAGGGCTGCTGTTTGCCTTTATGACGGCGCTGTTCCGTGCATTCTACGTTGGAATCCGGGAGACGGCGAGTCTAACATGGAATTCCATCGTTCTGGTGGGCAGCAATATCTTCCTGGACTGGGTCCTCATCTTCGGCCACCTGGGTGCACCGGAGATGGGCATCAAAGGTGCCGCCCTCGCATCCACCATCTCGGAAGGCATTTCTTTCCTCTTCTTCGTGGTATGGGCCTTCTTTACGGCCGATAAGAAATACGGCCTGCAGAAGATGGTCAAACCTGTCTGGGAAGATCTCAAGCATACTTTCTCCACCGCCTCCTGGGTGATGCTGGAGTATGTGCTGAATGTCTCCGTATGGCTGCTTTTCTTCCTCTTCATCGAGCATCTGGGTGAGGAGCAGCTGGCCATCGCCAACATCGTGAGGAGCATCTCCGAGGTGCCGTTTGTGTTCTCGGCAGCCTTCGCCTCCACGGCGGCCACGCTGGTGAGCAATATCATAGGTGAAGGCCATCCTGAAGGAGTGATGACGGTCATCCGGCGGGTGGTCTTGCTCTGTGCCATAACCATGCTGCCGTTGCTGGTGTTCTTCTTCGTGTGTCCGAACTTCATCATCGGCCTGTTTACCGATATTCCCAATCTGGTCAGCGATTCCGTTGCTACGATGCGCGTGATGTGCGTCGCCATCGCGGTCACCCTGCCGTGGAATGTGTATCTGCAGTCCGTCGCGGGAACGGGAGACACCCGCGTCTGCCTCCGCTGCGACGCGGTGGCCCTGGCCGTCTACGCCGTGTACTGCACCATCATCATCGGCATCCTCCATTCCAACATAGCCGTTTGCTGGACGGCCGATGGCGTCTATTCGCTTTGCATCTGGATCCAGTGCGCCATTTACATCCACGGGAAAAAGTGGGTCAACAAGAAGATTTAAGGTGGTTTTTTGGTATTTTTGCAGGAATATGACGAAAAAGGTTTTCCGTTGGCTGTTTTGCGCCGCCCTCGCCTGTAGCGTGGGCGTATTCACGACTTGTACCAAAGACGAAGATATCAAGCCCGGTGAACCCGGCAAGAAAGCGCTTTTGATCATTCTGGACGGCTGGGGAATCGGCGACAAAGGCAAGGGGGATGTAATTGCACAGTCCCCTACTCCTTATATGGACTACCTGTCGGCCAATTTCCCGCACTCCCAGTTGCAAGCTTCCGGAGCGTTCGTAGGCCTTCCCGACGGGCAAATGGGCAATTCGGAGACGGGGCATCTCAATATCGGTGCCGGACGCATCGTCTACCAGGATCTGGTGAAAATCAACCTCGCTTGTGAAGACAACTCCATCCTGGAAAACCCTGAAATCAAGGAGGCGTACAGCTATGCCAAGGCCAGCGGCAAGCGCCTTCACCTGATGGGCCTCACCTCCACTGGCGGCATCCACTCCTCCTTCGGCCACCTCCTCAAACTCATCGACATCGCCAGGATGTATGGCATTGAGGACTGCTACGTTCATTGTTTTATGGACGGCCGCGACACAGACCCCAGGTCTGGGAAGGGCTTCATTGCCGATTTGCAAAAGCACATGAAGGAGACGGGTGTAGGCTCTGTCGCCACCATCATCGGCCGTTATTATGCTATGGACCGCGACAAGCACTGGGACCGCATCAAACTGGCCTACGACCTGCTCGTACACGGCAAGGGCCGCAAGGTGGCCGATATGGTGGAAGGCGTCCAGTCCTGCTACGACAGCCACACGGAGGAGCACAAGAACACCGACGAATTCATGGAGCCGCTGGTTAATGAGAAGGTTGACGGCCGCATCCAGGAAGGTGATGTCGTCATCTTCTTCAACTTCCGCAGCGACCGGGCCAAGGAACTCACCACCGTGCTCACGCAGAAGAATATGGAAGACCAGGGTATGCACACCATTCCCAACCTCCAATACTACTGTATGACGCCCTACGACGACACCTTTACGGGCGTACACGTACTCTTCACCAAGCAGAATCTGGATAATACCCTGGGAGAATACCTCTCCAGCAAGGGCCTGAGGCAGCTGCACGTCGCCGAGACTGAGAAATATGCCCACGTTACCTCCTTTATCAACGGAGGACGTGAAGAACCCTTCCAAGGAGAAGACCGCATCCTGGTAAACTCCCCCAAGGTGGCCACCTACGACCTTGAGCCCGAGATGTCGGCCTTCAAAGTTAAGGACAAACTGGTGGAGGCGCTCAAAACCGGCATATATGACTGGATCGTGGTGAATTTCGCCAACGCCGACATGGTGGGGCACACCGGTGTCTACTCGGCCATCGAATCGGCCGTCGAAGTAATTGACCAGTGCATGAACGAGATAGTGGAAACGGCCAGGAAAATGGGCTATGAAACCATTATTACCGCCGACCACGGAAACGCCGACCACGCCCTTAACGAAGATGGAACGCCCAATACTACGCACTCCGTCAACCCGGTTCCCTTTATCTATGTGACCGAAAACCGGAAAGCCAAGGTACGGGATGGTATCCTGGCCGACGTAGCCCCTTCCATCCTCCACATCCTGGACCTGGAACAGCCCGAGGAAATGACAGGTAAATGCCTGATTGACAATTAGCTAAATATGTTTGACAGTTTTTACAATAACCTGATAGCCGAAGACCGGTACAGAATGATCCTGGACGGTCTGCAGGTTACGCTTATCATCACTTTCTGCGCCGCCATCCTGGGCACCATCCTGGGCGGACTGGTGTGCTGGATGCGCATGAGCCGTCGGAAATGGCTGCAGAAAGTGGCCCAAGTGTACATAGACATCATGCGCGGAACGCCCGTGCTGGTAGTGCTTATGCTCATGTACTACGTGATTATGGCCCCCATGGAAGCTACCGGCGTCGTGGTGGCCATCGTCACCTTCGGCCTCAACACGGCGGCCTATATTGGCGAAATGCTGCGCACCACCATCCAGGGCATTGACCGGGGGCAGACCGAGGCCGGCCTGGCTTTGGGCTACACGCCGCGTCAAACCTTCCTCCGGATAATCCTGCCACAGGTTATCAAGGCTGTCATGCCCGTCTATCAGGGCGAGATCATCAGCCTGCTCAAGGGAACCAGTATCGTGGGCTACATCGCCGTGGCCGATATGACCAGGGCCTCCGACCTCATCCGTTCCCGCACCTTCGACGCCTTCTTCCCCATCATTCTGACGGCCATCATCTATTTCTTCATGGCCTGGCTCATCGGCCGGCTGCTGACCTCCCTGGTTAAGGGGGAACGCCTCAGGGCCCTGGCGGCAGCCGCGATGCTGTTGATAGGCGGAACGATATGCCACCTGCCGGAGGTTTTCTCGTCCGAGAAAAACGCCCAGGTGAGCGACGATGTTCCTGCTATCTTCCATGCCTTGGAAGGAAAGGACGTGGGAGTTATCATCGGCAGTATTCAGGACATTGCCGTCACCGACATGGCGCCGAAAGCCCAAATTCAGCGTATGTCCAACAACACCGATCTCGTAGCGGCACTGGAAAGCGGAAAGGTGGATATCATCGGCGGCGAAAGCCTGACGCTGATCTTCAACAAGAATCTCGCCGCCCGGATGGATTCCGTAAGTGCCGGACTGCATAGCATTCCGATAGGTGCGATCTTCCCGTTGGACGGCACCGAATTGCAGCAGGATTTCAACAGTTTCCTCGCGGACATTCGCCATGACGGCACCTACGACCAGATTATAAATAGATGGACCAGGGCCGATGATGCCTCTTCGCTGGCCGTCCCCTTGCAGCGCGGCAATGGACGCACCATCCGCGTGGCCTCCTTCCCGTCCCAGCCCCCGCTCAATTTCATCAGTAACGGTAAACCGTCGGGCATAGAGCCCGATTTGCTCACGGAATGGGCCAACCGGAGGGGTTGGAAACTGGAGTACCTCCTAATGGACTTTGCCTCTCAGATTCCTGCCATTCAGACCGGTAAGGCCGATTTGTCGGTGGGTTATATCAGCATCACCGAGGAGCGCAAGAAGCAGGTGCTCTTCTCTGACGGATATCTGGAGTCGGAAATGGTCCTGATGACCCGGAAAGGGGAACTGGGAATCCTCACAGCCCCGTCCGAGCCGCCGGTGGAACAGAACGACGGCCGCCGGAAGCCTTGGGATCTTGTCATCTTTCTCATCCTCAGCGGCGGCTTAGGGCTCATCGGCATAGGGCTCTACCTGCGTTGGAGGTTTATCACAAGAAAAGCGGCCGCCTTCAGGAGCTACAAGCAACCCGCCGGCGAACCCGTCATCCGCATCTCCCACATGAAAAAGAGATATGGCACTCTGGATGTGCTGATCGATATCAATGCCGATGTGCACCAGGGCGAGGTCATTTCCATCATCGGCCCCTCTGGAACGGGTAAAAGTACGCTGCTACGATGCCTGAACCTGCTGGATCCGCCCACCGGCGGCACAGTCTACATCGATGGGAAGAATATCCTTGCCAAAGGATATCCCGTCCACCTGATGCGGCAGAAGATGGGCATGGTGTTCCAGAGCTTCAACCTCTTCCCGCATAAAACGGTGCTGGAAAATGTCACCATGGCCCCCTGCCAGCTTCGGCATAGCAAGCCGGAAATAGCCCGCGAAGAAGGGCTGGCGCTCCTGCGCAAAGTGGGACTTGCCGAGAAGGCCGATGTCTACCCTGACAGCCTCTCCGGCGGACAGAAGCAGCGCGTAGCCATTGCCCGCGCCCTGGCCATGAAGCCCGAAGTCATCCTCTTTGACGAGCCCACATCGGCCCTGGATCCCACCATGGTGGGCGAAGTGCTCAGCGTCATCCGGCAGCTGGCCAATGAAGGCTTGACCATGCTCATCGTCACCCACGAGATGAAATTCGCCCGCGACGTGAGCACGCGCATCTTCTTCATGTACGATGGCTATATCCACGAAGACGCCACGCCTCAGCAGATCTTCGAGGCTCCGGTCCACAGTGCCACCAAGGCTTTCATCCAGCGCATCCGCAAAGAGGTGTTCGAGGTGGACGGTCCCGACTACGACTTTCTGGGGATGGAATCCACCATCAATGCCTTCTGTTACAAATACGGCATTGTCTCCAAGCAGGAAACCGCGCAGCATCTGTGCAAGGTGATGCTTGATGACGTGATGGCCGCCTACCGCCCCCTCACTGTCCGTATCACGCACAGCGAACAGTCCGGCGTCACCGCCCTGGACTTCATGGTAGAGAAGATGGAAACTTCGCCCCTTACCGAGGAGCATAAGAAGCTTCTGGCCGGGCAGTGCCAACAGATTGTGGAGGAGCCCACCGAAAGGGGCTTCCGTGTTAAACTGATTATTTAATATGAGCACCGAACTCATCCGCACCAGCCAGAGCTGGGACGGCGTGGAGCTGCCCGACTACCTGGCGGGCCGTCCGGAACTGGTGGCCGTGAAGTACGAGATTCCCGCCGGTGAGAAACTGGGCTGGCACCACCATCCCGTGATGAACCACGGCATCCTGGTGCAGGGGGAACTCACCATCATCGGCCTGGACGGCCAGGAGAAGGTCTTTCACGAAGGCGAGGTCATCGTAGAAATGGTAAACACCATCCACCACGGCGAAAACCGCGGCACCAAGCCCGTCCTCCTCTACATGTTCTACCTCACGCAGAAAGGCCTGCCCATCACCGTACAGCACCCGGAAATCCCTCTGGAATAGCTTCACGGTAGCACATAATTATGCCCGAAGGACTGAACCATTCAGCCTTCGGGCATAATCAAATTAATAAGGTACTCCCCTACTTGGACTTGCTGATATAGTCCAGGATAACGTCTACGGCCTCGTCCTCGGTGAGGTTGTCCACATTGATGCAGAGGCTGTAGTTGCGGGCGTCGTAACGGCTCTTACCGGTGTAGCGCTTGATGTAGTTGTCGCGGGCTTTATCTACGCGCTCAATTACTTCAATGGCCTGTTCGCGGGAGAGGCCCTGCTTGCGCATGACCCGCTCGATGCGATGCTCGAGCGAAGCGGTTACGAACACATCCACCTTGTTCTCCATACCCTGAAGGATGAAGAAGGCCGAACGGCCGGCGAAGACGCAGGGGCCCTCGGCAGCAATGGCCTTGATAATCTCCACTTCGGCCTCATGGATGTCGTCGGTGGTCAGATCGGCCCTATATTCCTTGATAAACTGGCTGTCGGGGTCCACAAACATATCGGCCTGCGGGGCCGGAGCCACCAGCTGGATGAAGTCGTTGAACCAGTTCTTCTTCTGGCCCTTGAGCTTCTCGATGCCGCTGGTCGTGAGGTGGAACTTGTCCTGAAGGCCATGGATAAGTTCCTTGTCGCTGTAACGGATGTTCAGTTTCTGGGCCAGTTTGCGGCCGATGGTGCGGCCACCGCTACCCAGTTCACGGCTGATGGTAATGACATTCGGAACCATACTCTACTGAATTTCAAAGAGGTTGAGGAAACCGGTCATCATGAATACCTGACGGATATCGTTGTTGATATCCTTGACAATCACATTTCCGCCCTTGGCAGCAGCCGCCTTGCGGATGGTAAGGAAAATACGCAGACCCGAGCTGGAAATATAGCTCATGTCCTTGCAATCCAGCACGATGGTGCCGGTGGGGTTCTCAAGGATGGGTTCGATGCTCTTGGCGACTTCCTGAGAAGCCGGGGTGTCCAGACGGCCCACGAAACGGGCGGTGGTTACATTGTTTTCGTTTTCAATAAAGACTTCCATATCGTTAGATTTTTTTGATCATTGTTAAAATATTCTTTCCGTTTTCATACCTGTAGGACACTGTGTCCATGATATTCCTTACCAAGTAGATTCCCAGACCACCTATACTTCGCTCATTTACCCCTAGGGTAATGTCAGCGTCCGGTGCGGCAGTCGGGTCAAAGGGTTTACCATTGTCGCTGAGGATGAACTCCAGACAATCTGGCCGGATGTAGGCCTCAATGTCTACCAGTCCGTCTATTCCGTCCGGATAGGCGTAAAGGATGACATTGGTCACCGCCTCTTCCAGGGCTAGATTTAGACTCATGGCTGTGGCCTGATCCAGATTCTTGTCCTCTGCAATTGTCTCCACAAACTCCGCCAACTGCGGAATCTGTTGGATGTCGTTGTGCAAAATCAAGTGACGTGCCATATTATTAATTTGTGTGTTATTATTCAGGTAGTGGATGAACAGCATGGTAATATCGTCGCTCTGAGGAGCATCTTCCACGAAATCGTCTATGGCGGCCTTCATGGCTTCCAGATGTTCCATGGCGGTGCGCCTTTCGCTCAGGACCTTTTCCATGCGCTCTATGCCAAAGAGCTCCTGTCTGGGGTTTTCGGCCTCCGAGATGCCATCTGTATAGAGGTAGAGGGCATCGTCCAGCAGAAGGTTGATCTGCTGCTCCTGGTAAACCATGCTGCCCTCGATTCCCAGCGGCAGGTTGGGCACCACGTCCAAAAGCTGGATGTGGTCCGTAAACAGCAGCGGAGCATTGTGACCGGCATTACAATAACGCAGATGGCCGGTATGCAAATCCAGGACGCCGCAGAAGAAGGTAACAAACATACCCGTCTCGTCGTCCATTTCGTCCATGGAGCGGTTGATGCCTTCCACAATCTTGGCAGGACTGTCTTCCTGGGCCGATATATTGCGGAACAAGCTGCGGGTAACCGCCATGAGCAGGGAGGCGGGTACGCCCTTGCCGGAAACGTCTCCTATGCAGAAGATCAGTTTTTCGTCCCGGATGTAGAAATCGTATAAGTCTCCGCCTACCATCTTGGCCGGAACAATGGTGGCGGCCATATCTATGTCGTTGCGCTCGGGGAAAGGCGGGAAGACCTTGGGAACCATGGACATCTGGATTTCCCGGCCGATTTCCAGCTCGCGTTCCAAATGAATTTCCACGTCCTTGGTCTTCTGGTATTCCGTCCAGCTCCGGGCCACCGAAAGCAAGATGAAAATGAGCATCAGGATGCCCAGAATCTGAAGCAAGGTGCACAGGAAGCCCATCCGGCGGACCTCCTTGAACACTTCCTTCTCAGGGATGATGACGGCCATGGACCAACCGGTACGGGGTACCGGGGCATAATAGATAGTGCTTGTGGAACCCTGCTGGGGGGAATGAATGACGACCGATCCCCTTTTACCGGACAACATATCGTCGACCAGTTTAGGAAGCGCCGGTTCGTCTTTCATCATCTCTGCCATCTCCTGTACAGAGAACTGCATGGCAAGGCTGTCGATGGGTCCCATCATCACCTTGCCCTTCCGGCTCACCAGGATGCTGTACGCATTGGGATAGATATCTACCCTTCCTACGTGATTGCACAGCCACTCCAGGGAAACATCGGCCGTTATCACTGCCGCCGTCGTTCCCTTGGGGTCCAGCACAGGCCTGGAATAGGTGGTCATCTTGATATTGCCTCCGTTGGTGTCCAGATAAGGCTCCGACCAGTAACCCATACCCACTTCCAACGGCTCTATGAACCATTCGTGGGCAGGGTAATTGTACTTCTCCGTAGCCAGGGAGGTATGCACCATTTCCCCATCCCTGATATAGGAATAAGGGGCAAAGAACGGTAGATTCTTGTTATAACCCGGCACCAGGGCTACCGTGGAGCCCACTACGGCCGTGTGTTCTTCTACAATGCGGCTGGTAACATTTTTCAGGCTGTCCGGATTGTCCAGGCACCACTGGGCGATCCACATATTGTCCCGGATGGCCTGTTCGGCCTCCTCCACCACCTCCATAATCTCGTATCGGGTGGTGCTGAGGACATTCTCGGCCTTGAGCATGGCCTCACGGTGGGTACTCCGGGCCAGGAAACGGAGTTGCATAAAGGACGTAGCCTCCAGGATAATGGCGGCCAGGACCACCAGAGCTATCCGGCTCCAGGTGTCCCTCATTCTCTCATCCTTGAAGAACTCGATAATCTTTTTCATATCAGTCGTCCGTTTCTCCCATCATGATGAGCAGATGATCCTTCAATTCCAGTTTCATACTGCCGTGCGGCACCAGGAAACGGTCTCCGCGCTTGACCATGATGACGCGAATGCCGTGCGGAAGGTGCAGATCCCTCAGGGTCTCTCCCGCAGCCAGCTCCGCCTCACCCACGATGTGGTCTCTCATCATGCCCATTTCCTCGGGTAAATCCAGGCCGAAGGTCTCTACCTCCGGATCTTCGTCTATACTAAGATTGAGCCACTTTGCCACAATGGGCAGGGTCATACCCTGGAACAGCAGCGAAAGCAGCGTAATCACCAACACGATATTGAATATCTCCGTAGAGCCGCCCAGCTCGTGTACCACCGTATACAGGGCAAAGAGAATGGGACCGGCGCCCTTGAGGCCCACCCACGAGACAAAAAGCTTTGCCCGGGCCGGAAGCTTGCGGTACGGAAGCAGGGCCAGGAAAACGGCCGCCGGACGTGCCACAAAGATAAGGAACAGGCCGATGAGAAGGGCCGGAAGCAGCACGGGAGGGATGTGGGAAGGACGGGCCAGCACACCCAGCAACAGCACCATAATAAGCTGCGAGAGCCAGGACATGCCGTCAAAGAACTTGAAGACCTCCTTCTTCTGGGGAAGAGTAGGAGAATTGCCTATCACGATGGCCGCCACATACAGGGCCAACAGGCCGTTGCCTCCTACCAGGGAGCCGAAGCCGTTGGCAAAGAAGGCCAGGCTGAGCACCAGAATACTGATAAGGGGACTGGAATTGAGGCCGATCTTAGGGAAGAGCCACTTGGCAAAGCGGCCCACCAGATAACCCACCAGGAAACCCATGGCCAGCTGATAGGCCAGGATGAGGACCACCGCCAGGCCCGTGGCCCAATGAGGCAGGTGGTAGATGGTCAGGTCTACGCCGTTGATGAGCTTCACCAGAATGATGGTACTGGCATAGGCCATGGGGTCGTTACTACCGGATTCCAGCTCCAGCATGGGGCCCAGGTGCTCCCGCAGCTGCAGGCGCTTGCTGCGCAGGATGGAGAACACCGCAGTGGAATCCGTAGACGAGAGCACGGCAGCCACCAGCATGGCGCCCGCTATGGTAATGGCCACGCCGCCGATGGAATGGCCCACCACAAAGTAGATGAAGGTGCCCGTGATGGCAATGGTAAGGAGCACGCCCACGGTAGACAGCAGCACACCTTGCCGCAGTACCGGGCGGGTTTCATGCATTTCCGTTTCCAGACCGCCCTGCAGCAGGATCACCGTCATGCCCATGTGGCAGACGAATTCGGCCAGATGGAGGTTGGCGAACTTGAGGCCCAGCCCGTCCTGCCCGGCCAGCATTCCCACGATGAGGAACACCAGCATGGAAGGGACTCCGAATTTGGTGCCGATCTTATTGGAAAGAACGGCAATGAAAACCAGTACGGAGAGCAACAACAGCAGGTTGCCGGCTGTGAGGTCGATGGAAAACATTTATTCGAGGATGGATTTAAGGGCGTCTCTGAATTCCAGCATCGGGCGCTTGGTGTCGCGCTCCACGATAAGGGTCTTGAGGCCCGCGTAAGGCAAAATAAGGGTTTCGGCCTCTTCCAGGGAAATCTGAGGGCCGAAGTATTCCGGCACAAAGGCATCCCAGAATTGCTTGGCCACCGGCTTGGGCATGTGGAAGGCCTCCTGGATGAAGGCCTCGTCGGAGAGGTAGGAGCAAAGGTACACCATGCCTACATCAAAGAGGTGATTGCCGTAGCAGAAGTCTCCCAGGTCGATGAAATAGCGTTTGTCTCCCGCAAAGATGGCGTTTCCGTACTGGAGGTCTCCGTGAATGGCGGTATCCTCGTCCGGAACTTCGGTAATGAAGCGGGCCAGCTTCTCTTTCTCTTCCCCCGTAAAGAAGGGATTCTCCTGGAGGAGGCGGAGGTAGCGGTCCTTAACGTTCTCAAACTCGGACGTATTCACGTGTGTGGCGTGAAGATCGCGGCACATGGCGGCAAACTCGGCCGCATACTGCTTAACCTTCTCCGGATGATCTCCCGTAGCCCTGGCATAGGATACCTTTCCCGGAATGCGGTGGAAACGGATGCCGTAACGGCCATCCTCGGTCTCCACATACTCTCCGGGTTCGGGAGTAGGGATGCCCATCGCATAAACCTTGCGGGCCAGCATCATCTCGTCCAGGGGCTGCTGGATCTTGCCCGGGAAATAGAGTTTGAGCATGAGACTGGGATCGGAAATGCAGTCGAAGCTTTCTCCGTTGGCGCCGCCGCCAAACTGGACATAGTCCTTGAGGGATATCTTTACTGGCTTGATCATTTCTTAACGTTCATAAAAGGAAGGTCCTTGGCCTGCTCCAGCAGGTACTCGGCCATCATTTCGTTACTCTCGGATTCTCCGTTGAGGAGGTTGAACATCTTGGTAAGGCCGACGGTGCCGCCGCCGGTCTTGAGGATATACACGATGCAAAGGTTCTGGGGAGCCACGGAAGAGGAGATGATATCCAGGTCCGTAAGACTCAGCTGGAAGGAAGCCAGCTGGAAAGCGGCGTCCGAATGCTCCTTGATAAGGCGCTCCAAATCTCCCAGGGTGCGGAAGCCCAGCCACTGGAACACTTCCAGATATGGCAGCAGCGTAACTTCCTGAATCTCGGCCTGGTTAATGGAAGCGATGGATCTGATAAGCCTACCGAAAGGATTGATATTCAGGTAGCTTCTGTAGGTTTCCGTATCCAGCGGGGCGTCGTCCAGGTTGCCCGAAGCCACCAGGTTCTGCACCCGGCGGCGGTAATCGGCCAACTCTACCCGGATGCGGCTGAATTCTTCGTCCACCAGTTCCAGGAGGCCGGCCATACGGCTCAGGCTGCGGCGGTAGTAAATGGGAATCTCCACGCCGCTCTTGTAACCGGTGTCGTGGTTCATATTGGCCCAGGCGTGCTGGAGTATGGTTCTCATCTGGACTTCGAAGCGATAGGGAAAACCTTCCTTTGAGCAGATATAATGCAGGGAAAGATAGCCGAAGCTGTCGATTTCCAACAATTTGCGCTTGTCTACCGAGTTGTCCCAGTCAATTTCAAACAGACGGTCCACGGCCGATGCCACCTTGTCCACATCTTCGCTGTAATAAGTGATGACACGCAGGCCGATGATGTCCGTAATGTCGGCCAGGGACTTGTACTTGGCACCCTTGAGTTCCAGCTTACCGGCCAGGGAATCCTCGGACTTGACGCGATACTCTATGCTGGCCACGATGAGGCCGACCTTTTCCAAGGTCTCCTTGATGGCGACATAGATTTGCATGGCCTGCTTCCGGAATTCCGGAAGGTTGTCCAGATATTCCTGAAGGATCTGCTGGGCATGGGCGTCCAGCAATCTTTGGGGCTGAGTACTCATAGCATAGGTATATACCTACAAATATAAGAATTTTTTGTTAAAAAATTTATCTTTGATAAAAGATGAAAAAAAAGTCCCTCTATCCGGGTATTATTTGAGGATCAGTTCATGAATAAAGCTTACCGTTCGGTTATCTTCTGTAAACAATTCATCCTTCGAGAGATAAGCATTCATCTTTTCTATGAGTTCCGCCTTTTGGAAATAGAGCTGGTTGCGGATGACGGAAGAGCCCAGGGTGATATAGAGTTTGCCCCCGCGGAAGTAGCGGCGGAGGGTAAAGGGACCGGCGCCGGAACAGGCGTCCCAGGCGGCGAAAATACGCTGGGTATTGAGGCCTGCGGCCAGTCTCATGGACTTGATGTACTCCTTCACCAGCTGGTCCATGCCCACGGCCTCTTTCCGGTGTATGCGAATGGGTTCTGCCATGCTATTCTACGCGGGTAAAAGCGCCTTTTTCGGTCACAAAATAGGCACGGTCTTCCGTAATCCGGTCCACAATTCCACTCAGACGGGCGCGGTCCGTATCCGTTATGAAGATCTGGCCGAAATCGGCCCCTGCCACCATGGAAATGAGGTTGGAGATACGACCCAGGTCCAACTTGTCAAAGACATCGTCCAGCAGCAGCATGGGGGCGAAGCCATAGGAACGCTTCATGATTTCGTACTGGGCGAACTTGAGGGCGACCAGGAAACTCTTCTGCTGACCCTGGCTTCCGGCCCGGCGGATAGGATGGCCGTCCATGGTGAAAAGGAAGTCGTCCCTCTGCACTCCGGAGGAGGTATAACGCAATATAAAGTCTCGCTCCCGGTGAGCCGCAAAAAGCTCTGTAAGAGAGCGATTTTCCAAATCGGATTTATACTCGATAGCCACCGATTCCCCGCCCCCCGAAATGAGGCGGTAGTACTCGGCCACGACCGGCTGAAGATCCTGCGCGAACTGCTTGCGGCTGTCGAAAATTTTGGTAGCCAGAGGGGCCATGCGCTCGTCCAGGACATCCAGCAGGGAGCCATCGGCCCCCATGTCCTTGAGCACCTTGTTGCGCTGCTGCAGAAAACGCGTATACCCTTGCACGGCGGCCAGGTATTCGGCATCCATCTGGGAGAGGACGGCATTGGAAAGGCGGCGCCGTTCTTCCCCGGACTCGCTCACCAGGGCGGTATCGCCGGGCGAAACCATCACTACAGGAAGCACGCCGATATGCTCTCCCAGGCGTCCGTAGGGCTTGTCGTCCCTTATGAGCTTCTTCTCCCCTTCCTTCACCTGGATGGAAAAACGGGACTCCAGTCCGTTCTCCATTCCAAATGTGCCGCCGATGGTAAAACCCTCCGTTCCATAACGGAAATTGTACTTGTCAGGGGCCGGAAAAGCGCTCTTGGTCATGGACAGATAATAGATGGCATCCAGCAGATTGGTCTTCCCTTCCCCGTTGTTTCCGCTGATGCAATTAACGTTGGGAGAGAAGGTGAGTTCCTGAAATTCGATGTTCCGGAAATCACGAACCACTATTTTCTTAAGATTAGGCATGACAGAGCGTATAATACAATTGCAAATATATAATATTTTTCGTAAATTTGCGGGCTCAAAAAGTCAATAAAAAACAATTACAAATATGGCAAAAATTACTAAGACTGAAGAGGAAGTGCGTCAGCAGAATGTTGTTGAGGCTGTTTCCAAGACCGAACAGTTCTTCAAGGAGAACGGAAAAATCATTTACGGCGTCGTGATCGGCTTGCTCGTGATCGCCATCGCTATCCTGGCTTACAACCGCTTTATCCTGCAGCCCAAGAAGGTGCAGGCCACGGATCAGATGGTCCGCGCAGAGCAGTGGTTCCAGGCCGGCGAATATGAACTGGCCCTCACCGGTGACGACAACGACCTCGGTTTCGAAGACATCATCAAGCAGTACGGTTCCAAGGCCGGTGAGGCCGTTTACCTCTATGCCGGTATCGCCAAACTGCAGACCGGTGCCCCCGAAGAGGCCATCCAGTACCTGAAGAAATACGACGGCGAAGATCCCATCCTGCTGGGCAAGGCCCAGGCCTGCATCGGCGACGCCTACGCCGATCTTGAGGACTACGCCGAGGCCGTGAAGTGGTTCCAGAAGGCCGCCAAGACCTCTGACAACGCTTTCGCCGCCGGTTACCTCCTGAAGGCCGGTATCGCTTCCGAGGCCCTTGGAAATGATGCCCAGGCTCTCTCCTTCTACAAGGAAATCAAGGACAAGTGGGGCAATGCTCCCGAGGCCCTGGAGATTGACAAGTACATCACCCGCATCGAAACCAAGTAATTTATGGGAAGAGCATTTGAGTTCCGCAAAGAGCGGAAGATGAAGCGTTGGGGCCACATGGCCAAGACCTTCACCAAACTGGGTAAGGAAATCACCATCGCCGTCAAGCAGGGCGGCGCCGAGGTTACCGGCAACCCCCGTCTCCGTGCCCTCATCGCCGAGGCCAAGAGCGAGCAGATGCCCAAGGAAAACATCGAGCGCGCCATCAAGAAGGCCACCGAGGCCAAGTCCGGTGACTTCAAGGAAATCGTCTACGAAGGCTTCGGTCCTTTCGGCATCGCCTATCTGGTAGAAGCCGCAACGGACAACAACACCCGCACCGTGGCCAACGTCCGCAGCTACTTCACCAAGTGCGGCGGTTCCCTGCAGACCAGCGGCTCCGTGGCATTCATGTTCGACCACAAGTGCGTTTTCCGCATCAAGGAAGACCCTGCCAAACCCATTGATGTAGAAGAACTTGAGCTGGAGCTCATCGACTTCGGCGCCGAGGAAGTCTTCAAGCAGGAAGTGGAAGACGAGGACGAGAACGTGACTGTGGAAATCTCCATCTACGGTGACTACACCGCCTACGGCCAGATTCAGAAGTATATTGAAGAGAAGGGCTACGAACTCATTTCCGGTGGCTTCGAGCAGATTCCCAACGTAGACCTCAAAGAGGTTACCGCCGAGCAGCGCGCTACGCTGGAAAAACTCACCGGCCTATTGGAAGATGACGAAGACGTCACCAACGTCTACACCACCATGGCCCCTGAGGCAGAGTAAATAATAGTGCGGAAGTTATTCCCTATACTTATTGGCATTCTTCTGAGCTCCTCCTGCGGCGTCGTCCGCTGGAAGAGCTCAGAAAGTTATTTGCCTGGCCCCACCATCAGGGCCGATTATACCCCGAAAGGCATTGTAGAAGAGGTAGTTCAGCCTTGCAGCGTTCCCGGACCTGCCAACCGCAGGCTCATCGTGTACCTCCCGGCCGACTATTATGAGACGGATCAGCGCTACCCGGTGCTCTACCTCCTGCACGGCGCCCGCGGCTATGAGACCTCCTGGATCCGCAAGGGCGAGGTCTACCAAACCGCCGACAGCCTCTGGGCTGCGGGAAAGGCCGTCCCCTGCATCATCGTCATGCCCAACGTCAACCAGTACAACGACGAGGCCGATTATGAAGGAGGCCGTTTCAAAGACGCTTTCGAAAGCATCCTGGAGGTGGACGGCATTGTGGAATCGGCCTTTATGAACGACGTGGTACACCTGGTGGACAGTCTTTACCGCACCCAGGCCGATCAGTCCCACCGGGCCATCGCCGGCCTTTCCATCGGCGCTTACCAGAGTATCTTCCTTGGAGCCAATCATCCCGAATCGTTCGGATACATCTGCGCCATGTCCCCCTATATGTGGAGCATAGGCCGTCCCAGCGTCACCCGGCGTCAATTCTACGGTCGCCTGCATAAAAAAATGAACCGGCAGTTCACGGAATACCCGCCTTATGGGTATTACCTCTATGTCGGCACCAAGGACATGATGCGTCCGGCCACGCACAACCTGCACATGTACATGTATAAGAATGGGTTTCCCCACCTGTACCGCAAGTATCCGGCATCCCATTCCTGGGCCAAAGGCTGGACACAAGAGTTAAAAGACTTGATGCAGCATCTGTTCCAAGAAACCTAACCTATGAAAATCTTACTGGTAATCAATAACTTCTATATGAAGGGAAACGGCATGGCCGCATCGGCCCGCCGCACGGCCCAATACCTCACTGACATGGGGCACGAGGTCCGTGTGCTGGCCGGTCCCAACAAACACGCCGCCCAGCCCCAGCCGGACTACTGTCTCAAGGAATTCAAGTTCCCCTTCGTCCAGGGTATCATCGACGCCCAGGGATTCAGCTACGCCTCCAGCGATCCCAAAATCATGGAAGAAGCCATCCGCTGGGCCGATGTGGTTCACCTGGAAGAAGCCTTCGTGCTGGAAATCAAGGCCATCAAGATTGCCAAGAAGCTAGGAAAACCTCTCACTGCCACTTACCATCTCCATCCGGAGAACATTACCAATTCCCTGGGTCCCCTGCGCTACTGGAAGGGTTTCAACCGCAACCTGCTCCGACTGGCGCGCAATCACGTTTTTAACCACTGCTCATACGTGCAATGCCCTACGGAAAACGTAATGGACCGCCTCCGCCGCTACCACTTCAAATCCAACCTGGCCTTAATCTCCAACGGCCTCGTTGCCGACGAATGCACCCGTCCCCTGGAGATGCCCGAAGGATATCTGGACGAATCCCGTCCCTTCAAAGTGGTTTATATCGGCCGCCTTTCCAAAGAAAAAGACCAGACTACCCTGCTGGAAGCCATGCATTTCAGCAACTACGCCAAACGCATCCAGCTCATTTTCGCCGGCATCGGCCCCGATGCCAAGCGCATTAAGAAGCATGCGCACAAGCTTTATGAGAAGGGTGTCGTAGGGTACGAGCCCCAGTTTGTCTTCCTGGACCGGGACGGATTGCGCAAACTGTCCGCCGAGGCCGATTTGTGCGCCCACTGCGCCACCATCGAGGTGGAAGGCCTCTCCATTATGGAAGCTATGCAGCAGGCAGCCGTTCCCGTGATTGCCGTCGGCCCTTATTCCGGCACTTCCCAGTTTGCCCTGGACCGCCGCAGCCGTTTCCCCGAGAAGAACCCTGAGGCTCTGGCTCAGCGCATCGACTACTGGCTGGCCAACCCCGAGGAACGTTGGAGAATGGGGCACGTCTATGCAAAAGAAATCCAGAAGTACGACATCCGGCGCTCCGTAGCCGCACTTCTGGACATGTTTCAGAAGGCAATCGACCTTAACAGGAAGGCCTAGCTATTTGAAATCATAATCGATTTTCTTAACATCGTGGGAATTTCCTCCATAGAGGAGTTCCCACTTTCCTTTTGCCGGAACCATGTTCTGTTTTTCCTCGTTCCAGCTCAGGAAAGTCTCTTCCGTAAGGGGAAAAACCACCTCTGCAGACTGCCCGGCGAGGATGGTGACACGCTGGAAACCGCGCAGGGTCTTGATAGGGCCTTCGGCATCATCGACCTTGCGCACATAGAGCTGAACTACCTCAGTACCAGTGCATGAACCATTGTTGTTAATATCGATAACAATTTTGTTACCCTCTATTTTGGCCTCTCCATAGGCAAAATTCGTGTAGCTCAGACCATATCCGAAGGGATAAAGGGGCTCTCCTTCGAAGTAACGGTAGGTGCGACCCTTCATGTTGTAGTCTTCGAAGTCGGGAAGCTGGTCCACATTCTTGTAGAAGGTGACAGGCAGCTTGCCGGAAGGTACCACCTGGCCATAGAGGACATCGGCCAGCACGGCGCCGCCTTCCTCACCGGGATACCAGGCCTGGACAATGGCGTCGCAGGTCTCGGTCTCGGGAACCAGTCCCATGGCACTGCCGGAGAAATTCACCAGCACCACCTTCTTTCCGGCATCGTGCAGGGCTTTCAACAGTTCGCGCTGGACGGCCGGGAGTTCAATGCTGGTGCGGTCTCCGCCCCGGAAACCGGGAGCGTCCACATCCATCTCCTCGCCTTCATAATTGGGGGAAATGCCACCGGCGAAGATAACGATATCCTTGCCTTCCAGCTGCTTCAGGACCGTTTTGATGTCTTCCTTCTCCCCTACTATGCCGCAACCCTTTACGGTCACCAGGTCAGGAACGTGGGCCTTCAAGCCGTCGAGCAGAGTAATGGTCTGTTCGGGAATGGGGTTGTAATTGCCCCACATCATCTCCCGGTCATTGGCGTTGGGGCCTACCAGGGCCACCTTGGCACCGGCCTGCAGCGGCAGGATATTGCCCTTGTTCTGGAGCAGGACGATGGTTTCTTCCGCCATCTTGCGGGACAGGGCCCTGTGTTCGGGACCTTCTACGATGTCGTCGGACAGGTAATCCCAGGGGGCGGTGTTGTGCACCATCTCACCCAGGCGGATGCGCTCAGAGATGAGGCGAACCAGGGAACGGTCCACATCGGCCTCATCCAAAAGGCCCTGCTGGACAGCTTCCGGGATATGGGCGTAGGAATTGCCGCAGTTAAGGTCCGTTCCGGTATGGATGGCCGATGCGACGGCGTGCTCCACATCTTCGCTGTACCCGTGGCGGCCGGGCTCGTAGAAGTTATGGATGGCCCAGCAGTCGGAAAGGACAATGCCTTTGTAACCCCATTCGCCCCGGAGGACCGTATTAATAAGGTAGTCGTTGGCACCGCAGGGAACGCCGCGGAAGGCGTTGTAGGCAATCATCACTTCCTGCACGTCGGCCTTGGTCACCAGGTCCTTAAAGGCAGGCAGGTAGGTTTCCCGAAGATCCCTCTCGCTCACCACGGCATTATAACTGTGGCGGTTCCATTCGGGACCGGAGTGTACGGCAAAGTGCTTGGCGCAGGCGTGGGCCTTGCGGATGGCTGCATCAGAGGGGCCCTGCAGACCGCGTACCACGGCCATACCCAGCTGGCCGGTCAGGTACGGGTCTTCTCCATAGGTTTCCATACCGCGGCCCCAACGGGGATCGCGGAAAATGTTGATGTTGGGAGTCCAGAACGTAAGTCCCTGATACTGACCTACGTGGCCGGACTCAACTGCCCAGCGGTTCTTCACGCGGGCTTCGTCGCTCACCGCCGTGAACACTTCGTTCACCAGGGGCTCGTCAAAGGAGGCGGCCATGGCAATGGGCATGGGGAAAACGGTGGCCTTTCCGTTACGGGCAACGCCGTGAAGGGCTTCGTTCCACCAGTCATAGGCCGGAATGCCCAGGGCCTCGATGGGGGCCGAAGGGTGCATCATCAGGGAAGCCTTCTCTTCCAGCGTCATCTTGGAAATGAGGTCTTTGGCCTGCTGCTCCGGAGAGGGAGCCTGCGCGCAGGACAAAACCAGCAGGGATGTGAATCCTGCAACAATCAGTTTACGCATAGGTTATGTGATTAGTTGGTCTTAAAGCGTATTAGTCCAGGCTGGTCAATTCTATCCCGGGGATGTCGTGGAGAATCTTCATGAGCCCCGCAGGATAATCCTTTTTGCTAATCAGGAGGGTGAAAGCGGCCTTGTAACCGTCTCCATCCTTGGTCCAGCTGCAATGACTCACCCGCTTCCCCAGGGAATTGATTACCTCTTCAAGAGTCTTCTGGGAGTCGGAATGCATGGTCACGCTCACCTGACGGTCTCCATAGCGGAAGGTATAGAAGTGCATGGCTTCCATGCAAAGCATGAGAATGACCACACAGAGGATAGCCATTCCATAAAGACCACTGCCCAACGCCAAACCTATGGCACCGGTGACCCAGATACCGGCAGCCGTTGTAAGGCCGCTCACATGGTTGCTGGTCTTCATGATGATACCACCACCCAGGAAACCCAGGCCGCCTACCACGCCGGCAGCGATACGGGCCGCGTCAAACTTGACCGCATCCGGGAAACCATAC
Organism: Bacteroidales bacterium; assembly: GCA_017423025.1. Taxonomy (GTDB): domain Bacteria; phylum Bacteroidota; class Bacteroidia; order Bacteroidales; family UBA932; genus Cryptobacteroides. Next base: position 80,233 of record JAFPGC010000027.1, on the reverse strand, counting down.
TGGGAGATAATCATAAACAGGCAGGCGCCCAAGGCCACCAGCAAGTGGGTACGGACTCCGGCTCCCTTGCCGCGAAATTCCCGTTCATAACCGATGACTGCGCCGATAATGCCTGCGGATAACAGGCGGATTAAAAGTTCTAATTCTAGTGTCATAATGGACAAATATACTTTTTTCTTCCGAAAAATGAAAGACTTATAATAAAAAGCGCGCACGGAAAACTCCGTGCGCACCTGAAATGCAGATGGTTAGCGTTTACTTCTCCTGAGGAGCCAGCACATTGTGTACCGGCCAGTTCTGAGCCTTCTTAAGGGTGAAGGGCGCGGTAGCACGGATATCGTCCACCGAGGCACCGAACTGCACCTTGTAGGAACCGGCGGCGGCTTCCCAGGCGCTGGCGGCCTCATTGAAGGAAGCCAGTTCATAGGCACTTACCTGGAGGGTAAGGGTCTGGCTCTCACCGGGCTGCAGTTCACGGGTCTTGCCAAAGGCCTTCAGTTCACGGGCGGGCTTCTCCAGACCACCGGCGGGGGCGCTCACATAGAGCTCCACCACTTCCTTACCGGCTACGGAACCGGTGTTGGTAACGGTGATGGAAGCCTGGAAACCATCGGCCACAGCCTTTACGACAGGCTTGGAATAAGCGAAGGTGGTATAGCTGAGGCCATAGCCGAAGGGATAGGAGACAGTCACGTCACGGGTAACGAAGTGGCGGTAACCCACCCAGATGCCTTCCTCATAACGGGTATAGTCCACGTCCTTCTGCGGCTGGCGGGGGCCCCAGAAGAAGCCGCGGGAAGCATTGGCGTTGTAGTTATACGGGAAGTTGGAGCTGGACGGATGATCCATGAAGTTCACGGGGAAGGTCATGGGCAGCTTGCCGGAAGGGTTCACCTTGCCGGTGAGCACATCGGCCACGGCATTGGCGCCTTCCTGACCGGGGCTCCATGGCAGCACGATGGCGTCCACCAGGTTCTTCCAGGAGTTGGTCTCGATGACACCGCCCACATTCAGGACCACGATGACCTTCTTGCCGGCAGCGTGGAAAGAAGAGCTGACTTTCTGCAGGAGCTCGCGCTCGACGGCGGTAAGCTCGAAATCGTCCATCATCTTGCGATCGGCCCCTTCACCGGCATTGCGGCCCAGCACCACCACGGCTACATCGTTGGCCTTGGCCTCATTGGCAATGCCGGCATCGGGAATGGCCTGCTCGGTGAGTTTCCGGCGGGAGAACCAGGAGAAGGCGCTGCCGGAAATGGCATTCTGTGCCTTGTCATAAGCCTGGAAAGCATTGTAGAAGTCTACCAGACCCTTGTCCAGGGTGAAACCGGCATTCTCCATGCCCTGCACCATATTCACCACATAGGCCTTGTTTACGTCACCGGAACCGGTGCCGCCAGCCACAAAATCAACGGAAGAAACGCCGTAGAGGGCCACTTTCTCCGTTCCCTTGAGCGGGAGGACGCCTTCATTGCGAAGGAGTACGATGGACTCACCGGCGGCCTTGCGGGCCACGGCGGCGTGGGCCTTCAGATCCGGCTTGTTGGAGAACTGATAGCCTTTGAAGCGAGGGGTACGGACAATGTAATTGAGCATATTGCGCACATTGCGGTCCAGCTCTTCCTGGGAGATGGTGCCATCCTGCACACCGGCGATGATGCGGTCAATCTCGTTCTGGTTACCGGGTTCCATGAGGTCGTTGCCGGCCTTGGCGCTCTTGACGGTACCGGCCTTGTTGCCCCAGTCCGTCATCACGATGCCCTGGAAGCCCCACTCGTCGCGGAGAACGGTGGTGAGCAGACCTTCGCTCTGCTGGGTGTAGTCTCCATTGAGTTTGTTGTAAGAGCTCATCACCGTCCAGGGATCGGCCTCCTTAACGGCAATCTCGAAGTTCTTGAGGTAGATTTCGCGGAGGGCGCGCTGGGAGATGATGGCGTCATCCTCGTTGCGGTTGGTTTCCTGGTTGTTGGCGGCGTAGTGCTTGATGGAAGTGCCTACACCGTTGCTCTGGATACCTTTCACATACGCGGCGGCCATTTTGCCGGAAAGAAGCGGGTCTTCGGAGAAATACTCGAAGTTACGGCCGCACAGAGGGTTTCTGTGGATGTTCATACCCGGGGCCAGGAGTACGTCTACACCATACTCCAGCACCTCGTTACCCATGGCCTTGGTCACGTCTTCCACCAGGGAAAGGTCCCAGGAACTGGCCAGGAGGGTTCCCACCGGGAAGCCGGTGCAATAGTACGTGTTGCTGTCACCGGGGCGCGTAGGCTGGATGCGAAGACCGGCAGGGCCGTCGGCCAATACGGTGGAAGGGATTCCCAGACGCTCGATGGGACGGGTGTTTCCGGCGGCACCGGGCACGTTGGCGGCCACACCGGAGGTAACACCGTTCACCATGGCGGCACGGGCACCGCCCACCAGCAGGGTGGCCTTCTCCTGAAGCGTCATGGCCTTCAGGACTTCTTCCACATTGTCGGCACGCAGCTGGGGCTGGGCGACGGCCGCAAGGGTCATACCCAGGGCGGCAAGAGTCAAAAGGATTTTTTTCATATCAATGGTTTTAGTTTATGGATTATCTAACTTACAAAGTTATTCCTTTCTGTGTTCAATAATTTATCCTTATTGCCAAATTACACATTCCTCCCTTCCATTTTAACAATTATCCCTTATCTTTGCAGGGACTGCAAAGGCTACAATAATCTACACTAATAATCTTATGAAGAAAACCATCCTGATTTCTGCCGCTGTCCTGGCCCTCGCAGGCTGCCAGAGCGGCGACCCTCAGCTGGGCAAGGCCTCCGTGGACAAGGTCCTCAAGGCCATGACCCTGGAAGAGAAAGTACACCTGGTCATCGGCATGGGTATGGCCGGTTCGGACGGCAATTCCGCCGTCGTTGGCGCCACCGAGGACATCGTTCCCGGAGCGGCCGGCACCACCTACCCCATCCCCCGTCTGGGCATTCCCTCCATCGTGCTGGCCGACGGCCCTGCCGGCCTTCGCATCAATCCCACCCGTGAGAATGACCCCAACACCTATTACTGCACCCACTTCCCCATCGGCACCCTCCTTGCCAGCACCTGGAATCAGGAACTGGTGGAAAGCGTAGGCCAGGCCATGGGTGAAGAGGTCCACGAGTATGGGGCCGATGTTTACCTGGCTCCCGCCCTCAACATTCACCGCCATCCCCTGAACGGCCGTAACTTCGAGTATTATTCCGAGGATCCCGTGGTGGCCGGCAAGACTGCTGCCGCCTACGTGCGTGGCGTCCAGAAGAATGACGTGGGCACTTCCATCAAGCATTTCGCCTACAACAACCAGGAGACCAATCGCACCGGCAACAACGCCATCATCAGCCCCCGCGCCCAGCGCGAAATTTACCTGAAGGGCTTTGAAATCACCGTGAAAGAGGCCGATCCCTGGACCGTCATGAGTTCCTACAACAAGATCAACGGCACCTACACCTCCCAGAGCAAAGACCTCCTCACCACCGTCCTGCGTGATGAATGGGGTTTCAAGGGCCTTGTAATGACCGACTGGTACGGCGGTGACAACGGCGCCGAGCAGATTGCCGCCGGCAACGACATGCTCCAGCCCGGTACGGCCCTCCAGTATGAGCAAATCATGAACGCCCTCAAGGACGGTTCCCTCACCGAAGAACAGCTGGACGTCTGCGTCAAGCGCTGCCTGGAACTCATCAAGCGCAGTCCCAAGGTGAAAGGCTACAAGTACAGCAACAAGCCGGACCTGAAGGCTCACGCCACCGTCACCCGCCAGAGCGCCCTCGAAGGCATGGTCCTGCTCAAGAATGAGAATAACGTGCTTCCTATGAAGGATGTCAAGAATGTGGCCGTGTTCGGCTGCACCTCCTTCGACTTCGTCGCCGGCGGCACCGGTTCCGGCAATGTGAACCGCGCCTACACCGTGTCCCTGCTGGACGGTCTCAAGAATGCCGGCCTCAACGTGGACGCAAGCAAGAAGGAAGCCTATCTGGAGCACATCCAGGAAGAAAAGGCCGCCTTCCAGGCCACCCTGGACCCCAATAACATGCTGTCCGCCTTCTTCCCGGTTCCCCGTCCCAAGGAGCTGGTTCCCAGCCCTATTGAACTGCTCGAATCGGTCAAGAAGAATGACATCGCCATCATCACCTTCGGCCGCAATTCCGGTGAATTCTTCGACCGCAGTGCCGCCGACTTCGAACTGAGCCCCAGCGAGCGAAAGCTCCTGGAAGTGGTCACCGCCGCCTTCCACAGGGCCGGCAAGAAGGTGGTCGTAGTACTGAATATCGGTGGTGTCATCGAAACCACCTCCTGGAAGTGGATGCCTGATGCCATCCTCCTGGCCTGGCAGGCCGGACAGGAAGGCGGCAATTCCGTCACGGACATTCTCACCGGTGTAGAGAGCCCCTCCGGCAAACTGCCCATGACCTTCCCCGTGAACCTGATGGACGCTGCCTCCTCCGACAACTTCCCCATCGACGCCACCAAGGACGTCTACTTCATCAACCGCAGGGAAAACACCGGGGTCAAGAATATCGACGTAACCGACTATGCTGAAGGCATTTATGTAGGTTACCGCTGGTTCGACAAACACAACATCTCCGTCTCCTATCCTTTCGGTTACGGCCTCAGCTACACTTCCTTCGAGTACAGCGAGCCCACCGTGCAGAATAACGGCAAGACCATCACCGCCACCGTCAGCGTGAAGAACATCGGTGACGTGGCCGGTAAGGAAGTGGTCCAGTTGTATGTAACCGCCCCCGAGAACGCCCTGTTGGACAAGCCCGCCAAGGAACTCAAGGCCTTTGCCAAGACCGGCAAACTGGCCCCCGGCGAGTCCCAGGTGCTCACCCTCACCTTCCCCACCTCTGAGCTGGCCTCCTTCGACGAGGCAGCATCGGCCTGGAAGGTGGATGCCGGAACCTACACGTTCCTGTTCGGCGCCTCTTCCCGCGATATACGCTGCACGGCCACGGCCGATGCGGAAGCTTCCGAGATTCCCGCCCACCGCGTTCTGCTGAAGCAGTAAGAACTGCCGTGGAGGAAACTCCTTGGCTCACAGATACTTAAATGATTACCCCTGGGCAGATTCGCCCAGGGGTAATTGCTTAAGTATTTGATTCTATGATTCTTACTCCCACGGGGTTTATAGGCGGAGCTGGTTTATGCCTTCCTGCAGGGGCAGTTCCTTACCCATCCACACAAACACGCCGCTTACTCCCTGGGGCAATTCGATCTGTGCCTGCAGGCCCTTTCCCTTCACCTTGTAATGGACGGTGATGGAGCCGGAAGGGTGCGGGATGGTGCCGCCAATCTCCTTCAGGTCTCCCAGGCGGGGTTCGATGCGCACCCGCTGGAAAGCCACGGCATCGGAATCGATGCCCAGCACCGTGCGGTAGAACTCAATATTGGGGCTGGCACCCCAGGCATGGCAGTCGGAACGGGTGCCGTACACATTGGCATCTTCACCCCAGGTGGTAAGGCCCATGGCCATGTTCTCCCGCCAGATATCCAGCCAGTTCAGGTAATCATTGCCAAAACCGGCTTTCACATAGGCTTCGTACAGGTAAAACTTATAATATATGGTGCACTGGGCCAGGGATTCGTCGGTCATGAGCTTCCGGGCCATGACTTCCGGATCCTCCACGATGCCGCAGAGGATGGCCAGGGCGTTGCTGTGCTGGCTGTAGGCATCCATCTCGGTACGATTGGCAAAGAGGCCCTTTCCTTCGTTCCAATAGGCTTTCTTCACTCCCTCGGTCAGTTTTTCGGCCTGCGCCCTGTACTCCCCGGCCTGCCAGGTATTCCCGCGCACCTCTTCCATGTGGGCCATAAGCTGGAGGGCATACAAGTACTGCAAATCCATGGCGCTGGAACTGCCGTCGGCCCCGCAAAGCTGCACGCCGCTGTGCCAGCTGTCCGGACGGTCGTTCACCCAGTCGGAGAAGCACCAGCCGGGCAGGTTCTTCAGACGGCCGTCGGCCTGCTGGTATCTGGTATAATAATGCATAATCTGCTCAGCACCCGGCAGCAGGTCCATCACAAACTGCGTATCCCCGCCGTACATCATGTAATCGTGCAAGGCATAAATATAGCTGAGCGCATAAGGCTGGATGTGCTGCGGGATGGTGGTGGGATAGCGGCTCTTGGTAATGCCGTCGGCGCTGCGGGAAATATCGGCCAGGAGGAGGAAATTCTTCACCAGACGGTCGTCGGCGCTGTTGAACAGGGTAACCAGGGCCTGGATGCGGGTATCACCCAGGTACTGGAGCTGCTCGTAGTACGGGCAGTCCATATACGTTTCCCAGGCGCATAGTCGGGCCGTGCGCCAGCCAATCTCCAGCATGTCCTTCAGCTCCTGCCGATCGGTATCCAGAGAGGCATCCAGCGTAAACGGATAGCCGGTGAAGATGCCGGAAGTCTCCTCAATGGTGAGCGGTTCGTCGGCCGTTTCCACCTGCAGGCGCACGTAGCGGAAGGTGCGCCAGGAAAGCGTGGTAAACTCCTGATCCTTCAAGCCGTTGGAAATGACCTGGTCTTCCCGGCCTACGAAAACCTTTCCTTCCGTCTCGTTGCGGTTTCCCTTGCCCTGGACCTTGGGAGCCAGAACATAGGAAAGGTATTCTTCCGGAAGCTGGGCCAGCTGTTCCGGCGTAAGGTCATAGGCGGGACCGGAGCCATCCGGAATATAGAGAGATTCGGCATAAGACATCTTCACCCTGGCGTCCTTGCCGCCGCTCATCTTCAGGTGGAAATAGGCGTTGGTAAGCACCTTGTTGTCCAGAAGAACTTCCTTCTTGGAATGGGCGGGAACCGTAAAAGAGCCGCCGAGGGGGAACGGAGTGCGTTCCATCTGGGGCAGCGTGGAAGCCCGCAGCATGTGGTCGTCAAAGTCCTGCGTGTCGCATACGTCCACCGGTTTGCCCGCAGGTCCTTCCTGGGCAGGCTGCCAGGCCGATAAATCTGCATCGGCCTTGTTCCAGCCAAGGATGCCGGCGTTCAGGTTCACCTTCTCGCCGGGACCGGCCACATAATACCCCACCACGATGGGCGTCAGTGGGCTATAGGAAGGATCCTGGATGCAGAGCCAGCTCTTGTCCGTATAGAGTCCGGCCGATTCAGCCTCTCCCTGCAGGAGAAAGCCCGTGCGAACAGAGATCTGGGAATCCGGCCTCTTGGAGCCCTCATTGTACACCAGGGCGGCAATCACGTTGCGGCCGCCGTTCAGATAAGGCGCCAGGTCCACCGTCTCATAGTTCCAGTGCAGGGCGTCTCCCTTGGCGGGACCCATGGATACAAGCGTCTCATTCACATAGAGTTTGTAACGGTTGTCACCTGTCACGCGCACCAGATAACGGGCAGGCACGGCGGCCAGGTCCACATTTTTGCGGAAGTAATAAACCCCGTAGCCCAGGGCGTCGGCTCCGGGTACGGAAATCCATTTGGCGGGCCAGGCCTGGGACTGCAGGTCCTGCGCCAGGGCGCTCAGAGAAAGCGCCAGGGAAAGCATCAGGGTCAGTGTCTTTTTCATAGGCTCTTATTTGTCGGTTCTGAAAGGTTCTACGGCCAGGCCGCTGGCGCCGGTGAGATTGCCGGGCAGCCAGTTGCGGAAAGAATAGCGAACAGCCACGGGGTCTGCCACTTCGGGCGAACTCACTTTCACGCCCGACATCCCCGTCACCCAGGCCTGGGCGGGGTGCCATACGCCATCGGCCCCGCAGATTTCAAAGCCCTCAATGTCTTTCATCCGGTTGAAGCCGCCGTTTTCCTTTACGTTGTCCATGAGGATAAAGGCTTCGTTTCCTTTCACTTCCATACTTTTATACGTAGGCGCAGCCCCGGGGAACATCCACTTCCCGTAAGTGTGGTTGAGCGCAAGGTAACTTAGCCGCTCTCCCACTTCCCGCTTTTTGGCGGGATGGATGTTAGGTCCCTCATACGGAAATACCAGGTCTGCCGTACTGACCATCCAGCAATTCTCCGTCTCCAGGGCCGACAGGCGCTGCTGCTCCTTAAAAAAGGCCGATGAAAAGCCCTGAGGGCCGTCTCCATACACAAAGGGGGCAATCTCCACCTGATATACCGGGAGATCCTTGTTGCCGCTTTCCTTGCGCCACAAGGCTATGAGGTCCTTCATATGCTGCGCATAGTCCTGCCGTCCCACATTGCTCTCTCCCTGATACCAGATAACACCCTTGAAAGTGTAGTTGCGCACAGGCGACCACTGGCCGTAATACATGATGGTAGGCCGATGCCACTGACCAGGGACCTCTTTCTGAATGCTCAGGGAATCACTGGGAAAGTCCGGATAGGTCTCCACTGTCTCTTTCGGCAGCCAGCCTTCCACGTGACTGCCGCCCCAGGCGTTGTTCACAATGCCCACGGGCACATTCAGAACCTCTGTAAGGTTCTTGGCAAAGAACCAGGCGGCAGCGCCGAACTCCGGTGCATTCTCCGGGCAGCTTTCCTTCCACTGGCCGTCCACCACCTTCCGCGGACTGTAAGCCTCCGTCTTGGGTAGCGTAGCAAAGCGGATGCGGCCCCTGTATCGGCCCGAAAGGGCAATTTCCTGCAAGCCGCCTTCGATGGGGCAGTTGTCAAAACCCCGAAGGGGCATCTCCATATTGCTCTGGCCGCTTCCCAGCCATACTTCGCCAATGAGGACATGCCCCAGCGTTACCTTTTCCTTCCCGCAGGCAATGGTCACGGTCTGTTCGGCAAAGCTTCCTTCCGGCGTTGCCACAGCCAGCTTCCAGGCGCCATCGGCCCCTGCCTTAGAGCTGTATTTTGTATTGTTCCAGGAGGTAGTTACGGTAATGGTGGAACCCGCAGGAGCCCAGCCCCAGAGCTGGGCCTGCGTCTGTTGCTGGAGAACCATGTAATCCCCTATCTGGGACGGCAAAACAATCTGCGCCGAAGCAAATACTCCGGAAAGCAATAAACAAATGAGAATCAGTGTCTTTTTCATATATTTTAACCTTTGTATTCGGAAGGAGGTACGCCAAACTGCTTCTTAAAGCAGGAGGAGAAGTACGACAGGCTACTGAAACCTGTATGATCTGCCACTTCGGAAATATTGAACTTGCCTTCCAGAAGCAGGCCGGCGGCCTTATTGAGTTTATACCGGCGGAAGAACTCTCCGGGATTCTCACCCGTGAGGCCTTTTACCTTATAGTAGAATTTACTGCGGGAAATGCGCAGTTTCTCGCTCAGGAGGGTTACGTCCAGCTCGGGATTGGACAGTTCCTCATCCATAAGCCGATAGAGTTCCTTCATGAAAGCCTTGTCCTGCGGGGCCATGCCGGTGTTTTCCACTTCGGAAGGGCTGGCTAACCGACCCAGCTGGCTGCGCAATTTTTCGCGGTTTTCCAGGAGGGAACCTGTCAGAGCCAACAGATACGCCGGGTCGAAGGGCTTGGTCACATAGGCATCGGCCCCCTTCCCCAGACCTTCCACCTGGGAGGATACCTGCGCCATGGCCGTGACCAGGATGACCGGGATATGGCACAACTGGATGTCCCGCTTGATGGCATTGCAGAGGTCAAAGCCGCTCTTACCGGGCATCATCACGTCGCTCAGCACCAGGTCCGGGGCATCCTGCGCCATAGTCTCCAGGGCCGAATCTACGTCGAAACAGGTTTCCACCTCGTACTGCGGCTGTAGCATCACTTTCAGGTAATTGGCTATATCCACGTCATCGTCCACCACCAGGATCTTCCGGCGCAGCCCGGCTTCCACGGACGAACTGTCTTCCACACCCATCACGGGGAACAGCTTCTGCTGCGATACTTCCCCGCTCTTTTCTTCCTCCGTATAAGTACTGGCCGGCAGCAGCAGGCCAAAGACAGCACCCTGAGGACCGTCCGTACGGTTCCAGGCCTTCAGATAGCCATGGTGGATGGTAGCCAGCGAACGGGAATAATAAAGGCCGATACCGGAGCCCAGCGCCACCTGGCCGCGCTTGAGTTGGTAGAAACGCTCGAAGATGCGTTCCAGCTGTTCCTCCGGAATGCCAGGACCGGTATCCTTCACGGACAGGTAAACATAACGGTTGTCCGTATCTTTATCCTGCAGCGGGAAAAGGGCCGATGCCCGATCGCGTGACAAAACATCCATCGTCACCTCGATCTGGCCACCGGGAGGCGTGAACTTGAGGGCGTTGGACAACAGGTTCATCAGAATCTTGGTCACTTTGTCCGCATCCATCCATAGCTGGAAGCCGCCATCCACCTGGTCGGAGAGGGTAATGCCCTTGGACTGGGCATTGGCCCGGAATACTTCCAGCACTTCCTTCACAGTGGGAACGATATCCTGCTTGGCCACTTTCAGGGCCAGCCGGTCCCCTTCCAGGCGGTTGAAATCCAGAATCTGGTTCACCAGATGCAGCATCCAGTTCACGCTGCGCTGCATCACGGAAAGCATCTTGCGATCCTGCCCGGCTATGCGTTCGGAGGCCGAAAGGGCCGACACAGGGCCGGCTATCATGGTAAGCGGCGTACGGAACTCATGCGCCACATTGGCGAAAAAGTTCATCTGCATGGTATTCAGGCGGGCAAGTTCCTCCGCCTCCACGCTCTTCTGCTTTCGCAGCCATCCTTCATATACGCCCAGGAAAACAAGGCTCAGGCCGGCCAGGCTGTAGAGCAGAATAGCCCACCAGGAACGCCAGGGATCCGGCTTCACGCGGATGCTCAGGGCTGCTTCGCAATCCGTGAGGCTGCCCACACTGTCCATGGCTTGTACCCGGAAGGTGTAGCGGCCGGCAGGAATATTGGAATAATCGGCCTCATGCTCACGCCCGGCTTCTATCCAATAAGGATCCCATCCTTCCAGACGGTAGCGGTAGTTGATGCGGTTGCCGTTAATATAATCCAAGGCCGCATAAGATAGGCCGAAACTGTTTTGTAAATGGCTGAGTGTCACGGAGGGAGAATCGCTCATCTGACATTCGATGGGGGCATCCGGACCGGGGATAACCAGTTTGTTGTGAACCTGCAGTTCCTGAAAACAGAGCGGAACCCTGCGCGGCTGGATTTGGGTAAGCGGAGTGAAAAGGGTGATACCCATGGGGCCGCCGAAAACAAGATGACCGTCCGGCAGTGACACGGCGCAGGCATCGGCAAACTCATTGCCGGCAATGCCATCTTCTTCAAAGAATACCATCGATTCCCCTGTCTCCGGATTCAGCCGCACCAGTCCATCGTTCGTTCCCACCCAGAAAAAATGGTCTCTTCCCTCGCAGGCCGATGCAAAAGTACCCTTCATGGAGGGGAAGGTCTGCTTTTCAAGTCCCTCTTCTGTGATGATCCCCCAGTCGTGACCGTCCACGTATGCCCAAACCCGGCCTTTGCTGTCCCGGAAAGGAGGATACACCGCTTGATCGGACAAGACATCTATCTTTCCTTCTTTGTCAATCAAGCAAACGCCTCCGGAAGAGGAAGAAACCAGGACGCGGTCCTCATCCCACTCCAGCAGGCCGTCCACCAGAATAATCTTACCGGCGCCGAACGGGGTAAACGCTTCCGTTCCCGCAGGGGTACAACGATACAGCATTCCCGTAACACCGCCTATCCAAACCGTTCCGTCCGAAGTCTCCAGCAGGTGGTCAGGGGTTTGGACGCCCCGGTACTTCCGGATCAGTTCCAGATGGCCGTTCCGATAATGCATGTGCAATACGGTAGCGTTCCCCAGCAAGCATAGCCACAGACTTCCGTCCCGGGCCACCATCACGCGGTTGCAGTAATCAATGCCCAGTGGATTCTCTTCCAGATAGGCCGATAGGGATATCGCCTGGATGCGCCCTGTCTCCATTTCACAATAGAACAGACCCTCCCGCTTGGTGGAGACCCATAGGTTACCTTCCGGCGTGGCTGCCACGGACGCAATGGATTTGCGGTTGAAAAACTCCCGGATGGCCGGATTGTCCCCGTAAGGGTCGGGGGCCAATGTGGAGACGGCATACCCCTGGTCTGCAGCGCCAAACCAGAGGAGACCATTGGAATCCGGGAAAAGGCTCTGGATCTTGAATCCGAGCGCCTTGTAGGGAAAAGCTTCATCCCTCTGGGAAAGCAGGACATCGGCATTCCTGTCGTACAGGCACATCCCTTCCGAGGTAACGAACAGCAGTTTCCCTTCTTCCGGTTCACAAATGACATCCACGTCGCAGTCGGCCAACTCCGGCCAGCCATAGGTTTTCCGGTCATAGGACTGGAACTGGCGGCTGCGGGTATTGAAGAGAGAGAAGTGGCGGGACCCTGCCAGGCACAGGATGCCATCCCGGGTAAGCTGGCTGCAGGTAACGGGATGTGGTGTTGAGTAGCGCACCTCCAATTCCAGCGTCTGGGTGTCCAGGCAGTAAATATCGTTTACCGCCACCACCCAGAGAGTATTCCTGCTTCCGGGATACAAGTGAATCTGTCCATAGGATTCCGGGGTGTTCAGGGCCGTCTCCAGACGGCTGGAACCGTTCCGGCATACAGCTATATGATCCTGACACACTACAAAGACATCCCCCTCCGGAGTAACAGCCAGTTTGAAGGCGAGGATGTCCTTTGGATCCTCGGATGCAATCCGGTGGAAGCGCCCGTTGCCGTCCATCCGCGCCACACCACTCCAAGTGGCCACCCATAGCGTCCCGTCCGGGCCCGTCTGCAAATCAGTCACATGATTATCAGGAAGAGAGAGCGTATCGGCCGTATGGAAAAACTGATGGAAGAGTTTCCCGTCAAAGCGGTTCAGGCCACGTGAGGTAGCCATCCAGATCTGGCCATAGGCATCCTCCGTGAAGGCGTTCACCTGCCCGCTGGACAAGTGGTCCGAAACGGCCCTCGAAGCATCCTCTTCCGGCACCGGAATTTGTCTGGCGCAAGAAAAAAAGAGCAAAAGGAGCAGGAGGAAGGATGTGGTTTTCTTCATATTCCAAATATACGATTTTTAACGCATTAAAAGGAAGATTTACACAAAATCCAACACATTTGCACATAATCTAAAGTAGCTTTTGCACCATTTCTAAACATCTTGCAGCCTCACGCAAGCCCGCGTGCGTATTTATAGGGAACTTTGCGAAAGCGAAACCGCAAAACACAAACTAAACCAAAATAATGTACCCTATGATCTCTTCTGCATTCAAAAGACTGACGGCCCTTGTGCTGTCGGCCTTGCTGCTTTGCACCTCGCTGCACGCACAGCAGCGGGTCACCCTGAGCGGCACCGTAGTTGACGCCTTAGGTCCGGTGATCAGTGCCGGAGTGGTCCAGCTTGGAACCACCAACGGTACCGTCACGGACATGGACGGCCATTTCTCCATCACCGTTCCCGCCGGGAGCACGGTGGAAATCTCCGCACTGGGCTATTTGCCCCAGCAACTAGTAGTCAATCAAACCAAAACTGTCACCATCCAGTTGGAAGAAGACAACCTTCAACTGGAAGAAACGGTTGTGGTAGGTTACGGCGTCCAGAAAAAGAGTGACCTCACCGGCGCCATTTCATCCGTAAAGGCCCAGGATTTGGAGGCCCGTACCATCACCGACGCCAGCCAGGCACTGCAAGGAAAGACCGCCGGCGTGCAGGTGATGAACTCATCGGCCCGTCCGGGCGCCTCCCCCACCATCCGCATCCGCGGTATTTCCTCCAACGGCGACTGTGATCCTCTCTATGTGGTGGATGGCCGCGTCACCTCTGACATCGGCGGCATCGACCCCAACGACATCGAGTCCATGGAGGTGCTGAAAGACGGTGCTTCGGCCGCCATCTACGGTGCTTCGGCCGGAAACGGCGTAGTGCTCATCACCACCAAGAAAGGCAAGGGCGAGGGCAAAGTCTCCTACGATTTCCAACTCGCTGTCCAGAGCCTGGCCAAAGTTCCGCAGGTGATGAATGCCGAACAATACATTGATTATTATACCGAGGCCGGTCTCATCTCCCTGGACCAGGTTTACCGCAACTGGGATTTCAAGACCAATACGGACTGGATCAACGCGGCTTTTGAAAAGGGAATCATGCAGCGCCACAGCCTCTCTTTCCAGGCCGGCAGTGAAAAGGCTTCCCTGTATGCATCCCTTAACTACCTCAACAATGACGGTATGTTTGCCGGCAAATCCGACTATTTCCAGCGCCTCACCGGCATGGTAAACGTTTCCTGGAAAATCAAGGACTGGCTGGAGTTCGGCTCCAACAACCAGATTGAATTCGCCTCCGGTCGTAACATTTCTGACGCCGGAACGGTTCTGAACTCCCACACGGAACTGAACACGGTCCTTTCCACCTTACGTCTGGATCCCCTCACCAAGCCCTGGTATGCCGCAGATGAACTTCCTGCCAACATGCAGCTCATCCTGGACAATCCCCAGTGGGGCAAGCTCCTGGGAGACGGGAACGGCAACTATTACGGCATCTCCAATTTCATCACTGATGCCAACCCCAATCCCTTCATCCTCAGGGACCGCACTTTCGTGAAAAGCCGCCAGTTCGCCATCAACGGCACGGCTTTCCTCAATTTCACCCCGCTGAAGGGCCTGCTCATCACCTCCCGTCTTTCCTACCGACTGGTGGGCTCCAACGGTTACAGCTATGACGTCGCCTACTACGCCAACCCCAAGGCCCAGCAGAACTACGTTACGCTGGCAGCCTCGTCCGGAGACCCTGGTTTCTTCCAGTGGGAGAACTTCCTCAATTATAACAAGGACTTCGGCAAGCACAGCCTGGGCATCATGCTGGGTACTTCCTATAGCCAGTATCACGACTTTACCGTGGGTGCTGCCTCTTCCGGCAGTGACGGAGATCTGGGCGTTCAGAAGGATAATCCTCTCTTCTATTACCTGGGATACCGTTCCGCTTCTGCCAGCGTCCGCGCTTTCGGCGGCGAAGATTCCTTCAATCGTAAGCTCGCCTACTTCGGCCGCGTGAACTGGAGCTATGCAGGAAAATACCTAGTGCAGGCTTCCCTGCGTGCCGATGCAGCCGATACCTCCGTCCTTCCCGCTGCCAAGCGCTGGGGCTACTTCCCCGCCGTGTCGGCCGGTTGGACTATTTCTGAGGAATCCTTCATGGAAGGAGCCCGCAGCTGGCTTCCTTTCCTGAAGATTCGCGCCAGCTGGGGTCAGAACGGATCCATCGCCTCCTTGGGCGGTTTCCGCTACGCCAACTCCATCGCATCCTTCTATAATTACTACGCCACCGAAGCCCTTCCCACCAGCCTGGGCCCCGATGACTTCAAGTACATTTACGGATACGCTCCTTCCTCCTCCGGTAACAACGAACTCAAGTGGGAAACCTCTGAGCAGACGGACCTGGGCCTGGATGCCCGCTTCCTGGGCGGAAAGCTTACCTTCTCCATGGACTGGTTCAACAAGACCACCAAGGATCTCATCGTAGAAGGTCTGGTTCCCTCCACTATCATGGGCGTGACGGCTTCTCCCATGAACGCAGGCAACATCCGCAACACCGGTTTCGAATTTGAACTGGGCTGGAGCGACCAGATTGGCAAGGACTTCACCTACAGTCTCCGCGGCAATCTGTCCACCCTCAAGAACAAGGTGACCAAAATCCACGAGACCGCTACCTATATCCAGTCTTCCGTGGCCCCCACCCGCTTTGAAGTGGGCCAGCCTGCCTGGTATTTCTACGGCTACAAGTTCACTGGCATCAACGCTCAGACAGGCGAGCCGGAATTCGAAAACCTGGACGACGATCCCACCATCGGCGACGGCGACAAGACCTATATCGGTAAGGGTATTCCGGATCTGACCGGCGGCGTCACCCTCACGGCCGGCTGGAAGGGCATTGACCTCCTGGTCTTCGGCACCTTCTCCTACGGGAACCAGATTCTCTGCTCCCTGAACAGCAACAGCGGTGCCTATAACAAACTCACTTACTTCACGGAAGACCGCTGGACTCCTTCCCACACCCAGGCTACTCAGCCGCGTGCCGGCGCCAACGGCCTGGACAAGTACGCCATCTCATCGGCCAGTGTCTTTGACGGGTCCTATTTCAAGATCAAACAGATCCAGCTGGGTTATTCCCTGCCCAAGACCTTGCTCTCCAAGGTGAGGATGAGCAACTTCCGCATCTATGCTTCCCTGGACGACTGGTTCACCTTTGCCAAATATCCTGGCTTCGACCCGGAAATCGTGGGCATCGGCCAGTCCCTGGGTATCGACAACGGTAGCTACCCCACCTCCAGGAAGCTTGTTTTCGGCGTTCAGTTAACCTTCTAATTCCAGTTTGACATGAAAAAGACATTTGCATATATCCTCGCAGGGGTTCTTCTCATGGGTACCATCCTCTCTTGCAACAAGCAGCTGGACATTGAACAACACGGTTCCCTGAATTACGACACCTACTACAATACCGACGAAGAAGCCGAAACTGCCACGGCTTACACCATGCTCACCCTCAGAAATCTGGAGAGCACTCTCTTTCTTACCAAGAACCTCCTTTCGGATGATTTCTGGGCCGGTGGAGCCCAGCGCAACGATGCCGCCACCCTGGAGAAGTTGAACGAATTCACTTTCGACAGCGAACACGGCAACATCAAGGACCTGTTCAGCGGGTACTATAGCGTAATTTACTACAGTAACGTTGCCATTCATCACGTCAATCCCGATACGCCCGTCAGGAAGCGCGTAGTGGCTGAGAACCGGGTCCTCCGTGCCTGGGCTCATTTTGAACTGGCCACCCTGTGGGGCAATCCGCCCATCGTGGACCATGAACTGGAAGCCAGCGAATATGCTCAGGGCAATTCCTCCGACGAGGAACTGTGGAGCTTCCTGGAGACCGAACTCACCGAGGCTATCGCCAGCGACGCCCTTGCACAGAAGAGCGATGTAAACGACAAAACCACCTGGCAGCCCACCAAGCAGTTTGCACAGGCCCTCCTGGGCAAGGTTTACCTCTGGCAGGGCAAGATGGCCCAGGCCGCCCAGGTATTGGACGAAGTGATTGGCAGCGGCCTCTACGCCCTCTATGACGGCGAATACGAGGACCTTCAGCGCTACGACAATGCTTTCAACTGTGAAGAAATGTTCACCATCCTCCGCGTGGACGATCCCGCCGCCGTGTGGGTGAACATCAATACCTACCGCATCGGCATCCACTGGAAGAGCGACGCCATGAACTTGAGCGGAGAGTTCTCCTCCATGGGCTGGGGCCAGTGCAACCCGCAGAAAGCCCTCTATGACGCCTTTGTACAGGCCGAAGGAGAAAACGGCTACCGCCTGGGTCAGAGCATCAAGACCGTGGACCAGATGGCCGCCGTTGGCAATACCATCAAGGACGGCATGACGCTTTATGGCAACGAAGGCCTCTTTATGTGGAAGTGGCGCCGTCTGGCCGGGGAGGCCCCTGGAGCCGGCATGGGTTATGCCGACACCAACTCCCCCCGCTACATGCGTTACGCCGAAGTTCTCCTGCTGGCCGCCGAAGCCAACCTGGGCAGCAACCAGGCAAAGGCCGACGAGTACTTCAACATGATCCGCACCCGCGCCAAGGCCGCCACCAAGAGCAATGTGACTCTCGCAGACATCCAGCTGGAGAAGCGCTGCGAACTCTGCGGCGAAGGCAGCCGCTTCCAGGACATGCTCCGCTGGGGCATTGCCGCCGACTGCCTGAAGGACCAGGGCGGTCAGATTCCCACCCTGGACTCCAACGGTAACGTAAATTACCAGCAGTACAACAAAGACGCCTCCAAATACGGGTTCAAGGAAGGCAAGCACAACCGTCTCCCTTATCCCGCCCTGGAGACCAGTCAGAACGTGAACATCAAACAAAATCCCCAGTGGTAAGCGATTATGAATAAGTATCTTCTCTATATCTGCGCAGGCATTCTGGCCCTCTCCTGCACCAAGAGTGCCATCGAGCCCCTGACGGGCAAATACCCGGAGCCCGCCACCTACACCCTCACCCAACTCACACAGGGCGAGCGGACCAAGGATGAGAACGGCAAGTTCCATTTCCCGCTTACCTTGTCTTCCTCTGCAGGCGACCAGCTCAGCCTGGTGCTGGTAGCCGACACCTATTACATTCCCGGTATCACCTACTCCGGCGGATCATCCGCCATTGCCAAGGCCGGCAACTATCTGGCCGACGAGAGCTCCTTCAGCGCCGCCAATGGCATCCCCAGCGCCCTGAATACAACGGGGACCCTCACGGTAACCAAGGCCGACGACCACTATACCCTGGGTGGCTATCTCTGGACCGTTGAAGGGAAAGCCTTCCGCGTGGAGGCAGCCTTCGATGCCGTGTACGAGCCGGAAAAGGAAGCCCAGCGCATGGATATCCTTATCGATGCCAAGGCCCAGGAAGGCAGCGTGGTCATCTACATCGCCTCCGGTGACATTAACGTATCTGCCGATCTTGCCGGCAATCCCTTCTTCACCGGCGACGGCAAAGTGCTGATGCTGGCCCTGGAGAGCGAAGACGGCAAGCTGTATCCCGGCACCTACTCCGTCATCCCCGGAGACTTCTGGACCTATGAATATGCTCCCGGCATGCTCTTCACGGGTGGTGGCGGCACCAACTGGTTCGATGTGAAGGCCGACGGTTACGATGTGACCAACCTCAAGGCCGGTGAAGCCATTGTCACCAAGACCGGCAGTACCTACAATGTGGAATACAAGGACGAGGAAAGCGAGATCTGGGTAGCCTATACCGGTCCCATCGAGGCCCTGGATTATGAGATAATTGAATACACTCCACTTACACAGGTAGTAGAAGTAGCCCCCAACGAGGGCACCGTCACTCTGCGCCTGGCCACCGAGGGCATCGTGGCCACCTACAGCGAAATGATGTACTCCTACTCTTACTCCGGTACCGGCAATTATGTATTCCTGGAACTGTATAGCACTGACGGAACCATCGCTGCGGGCAGCTATAAGGCTTGCTCCGTTCCCGGATGGGTGCAGGAAGGAGAATTCGGTGTAGGATTCCAGTACAACTACGAATATGCCCCCGGTATGTTCTGGCCCGTGGATATGGGTTCCACCTGGTTCACCCTGGACGGCGAAGAGACCAAGACCTATATCACCGACGGCCTGGTCTCCGTCTCCTACGAGGGTGACGTATGCACCATCACGTTGGAATCCAGTGCGGCAAATGCTAAATTTGTAGGCAAACTCGCTGAATAATGAAAAGAATCCTTCTGACCCTGGCAGCCGCGCTCATCGCGGGCACGGCTGCCTTTTCCCAAAATACCGTTTCCTTTGACCTGAACTACCCTACGGAACAGGTCATCGCTCCCGTGAGCATTCCCGCCGGGCGTATGCTGCCTGCCGAAGCCAAACCCTACCCTACCCGGGAAGGTTATCGCTTCGGGGGTTGGTACACCTCCAGGGACTGCCAACCGGAACAGGAATGGCGCTTTGGCAACAATGCCAGCTTCTTCGTACCCGCCACGGATTCCATGAAGGTGGAGAAGTCCATGACCCTTTACGCCAAGTGGGTGAGCCCCAAGCCCATCCGCACTGTGGAGGAGCTGGATGCCATCCGGGAAGACCTCTACGGATGGTACGTACTGGAAAACGACCTGGACCTGAGCGGCATAGCCAACTGGGAGCCCATCGGCGAATACGAGGGGCCTTACGAGTTTGCTCCGGCCGAATGGTGGCGCCATGCCTTCAAGGGCATCTTTGACGGCAAGGGCCACACCATCAAGGGCTTGAGCATCACGGCTCCCAAGGGAGACAAATTTGGCCTTTTCGGCACCATGGCCGACGGCGAAATCTGCAACCTTACCCTGGAACGCTCCCAGCTTTGCATCATGGCCGAAAGGCCCTACGGAGCACCCCTGGTGGGCATTATCAAGCAGGATAAGGGCGTAGCTGCCGTGCGTAACTGCACCATCACCGGAACGGTTATCAAAGCCAAGACCACCAACTCGGAAGGCACCTTCCACAGCTTCACCGGCCTCTGCGGAGGCATCTGGGGTGGTCTCATCGAGAATTGCGCCGTAGACGGAACAATGGATATTGAAATGGCCGGGAACGGCGGTGGAGAACTCTATGTGGGCGCTTACGCCGGCGAGGCCTATAATGATACCCGCAACTGCACCTCCGACTTCGATGTCAACATCCGCTTCTCCCAAACGCCCAAGGCCGAATTCAAGGCCTTCATCGGCGGCTTGCAGGCATCGGCCACCAATGTGGAGAACTGCACAGCCAGCGGCAGCATCCGCCTGAGCGGAGAAACCGGATCCAAGCAAATCTTCGTAGGCGGCCTGGTGGGCAGCGAGCGCTATGGTTCTATTAAGAATAGCTCTTCCACCGTGGCCATAACCGTGGAGAACATGGGCTTCGCCCAGGTGGGCGGCATCGTGGGTGAATTCAACGCCACCTACGGCACCATGGGATCGGCCTTCGGCGTCACCACCACCAGCGTGGAGAACTGCGCCTATGCAGGAATGCCTGTCTTTGCCAACGTGGCCCAGCCCGTCTTCGGCCAGACAGCCGGTGCCGGGGAGCCCGCTCCCCTCACCTCCTTCTGGGGGCCGTCCATGAGCTATAAGATTGACAACTGCACATACCGCACTTCTCCTCTTGAGGGAGAGTGGTACGGACTGTACTGCGGAAGTCCTGTTACACTTACGCTCCAGGACGGGCAGTTTACGCTGGTTTCGGAGGCTTTCTCCTCCATGAACATGAGCTGCGGCTATACGCTCAAGGGCGGAAAGCCGGCAGGGATTTCCCTTTCGGCCGGTCCCTCCGGAATGGCCGGAGAAGGCATTTATGACCTCAAGGGCAACATCCTGGATATCCTGCTCATCTTTGGTGCGCCCGGTATGGTAGAGGCTCCCAAATCCTTTGAGGAAGGAGCCACCAACTTCGCTGCCACCCGCCTGTTCCTTAGCCGGGACAGAAGCGCCATGGATGCCGCCACGGCCCCCGTGGACGTTCCCGCAGCGGCTGCCCTGGCCTTCGAGCGCAACAAGCGCCTGGGTGCCGGCGTGAACCTCAACTCCACCCTGGACGGTCTAAACGGCAATGAGCCCATCAAGCCCGGCACCATCCGCAAGATTGCCAAGGCCGGCTTCAAGAGCGTACGCATCCCCATCCTTTGGCCCGCTCATATGGAGGCATCGGCCATTGATCCTGCATTCTTTGCCAAGGTAGATGCCGTGGTGGATGAATGCCTGGCCAACGGTCTGGCCGTGATTCTGGACAACCATTATTACCCGGTCATTTCCTTCGGCTTCACCCCGCAGGACCTCTCTTTTTCGGATAATATCGACCGCCTGTACAGCCTCTGGCAGCAGGTTTCGGCCCACTATAAAGGCTATGCCGATGAGGACGTTTACTTCGGCCTCATGAACGAGCCCAGCCTGCAGCTGGATCCTTCGCTCTACAATGAAATCATTGCGTGCTGCAGCAAGATTATCCGGAAGGACAACCCCGGCAAGACCATAATTGTGGGAACGCCCAGCCTGGGCCAGCACTGGACCATCGGCCTTCTCCAACTCCCGGCCGATGATTGGAACATCATTGCCGAGGCACATTACTACCTGCCCCAGACCTTTACTCATCAGGGCATTGAGTTTGCCATGGCCGGCAGCATCAAGGACGTTCCCTGGATGGGGACAACGGCCGACAAAGCCCCTCTGGAGCAGGATTTTGCCTTCCTCTCCCGCTGGAGCCAGCGTACCGGCCGCCCGGTTAGCATCAGCGAGTTCGGAGCCTGCGACAATGCAGACGACGCATCCCGCGCCCGCTACATCGGCTTTGTGCAATCCCAGGCCCGCCAATACGGATTCAGTACCATGATCTGGTCCTTCTACCGCGACGGCTTCTCCATCTATGACGACGCCTCCGAAAAATGGAACAAAACCCTGTTAAAAGCCCTTAAACTGAAATAAGATGAACCGTGGTTGGTTATTTATTGTAGTAAGCGCATTCCTGTGCATCCATGCAGGTGCACAGGACCAGCGTTTTGCGAACCCGCCCAAAGAGGCTCACCCCTACGTCTGGTGGCATTGGATGAATGGCAACATCAGCAACGAAGGCATCCGCAAGGACCTGGAATGGATGGACCGTATTGGCATTGCCGGATTTCACCAGTTTGACGCCGGCGGCGCCATGATGGCAGGACTTCCGCCCGTGGTGGAACCCCGTCCTTACCTGAGCGAAGGCTGGAAAGAGAGTTTCGCCTACGCCATAGGTCTGGCCGATTCGCTGGGCATGGAGGTGGGCATAGCCTCTGCTCCTGGTTGGAGCAGCACCGGCGGTCCCTGGGTACAGCCAGCCGATGCCATGAAAAAGCTCACCTGGCGCACCTTGGAAGTGGAAGGCAACGGCAATACGCAGACCTTGCGACTTCCCGAACCGTATAAAAACATCGGCCGATTCCAGAACGTAAGTGCCGGAATGTATGCCCCTATCTATGACCGCATGCCCAAGTGGTATGCCGATATTGCCGTGGTGGCAGTTCGCGTACCCGAGGGCGAAAAGAGCCTGCAGGAGCTGGGCGCCAGCGTCACCTCCAGCGGCGGGGACTTCAGCGTGGAGCAGCTCTCCAACGGCGACATCAACGATGGTAAAGAACTGGCCATCAATCCTTCCGGAAGCCATTCCTGGATCCAGTACTCCTTCCCGGAGGCAGTGACCATCCGCTCCATGACCCTGGTGGGCGGACAGGTACAGGGACAGTTTGAACATACCCGCACCTACGCCAATTCCCTCCTCTGCAGCCAGGACGGTGCCACTTGGGAAGAGGTCTGCCCGGTTCCTTCCTCCAACCTGGCCCAGCTTACCCTGGACATCCCGGAAACAACAGCCCGGAACTTCCGGCTGATGGTGGTAAATCCGGTGCCGGACTACAGCATGGCCGCCTACGGTGTTCCCGTGGTAATGCCTACCGGCACTCCCATCCACGAATGGAAACTGAGTACGGTGTACAAGGTAAACCACGCCGAGGAAAAGGCCGGTTTTGCTTCTCCGGGAGACCTGTTGCAACGGCCCACCCCGGCATCGGACAGCCCCGTGACCGAGGTGGTGGACCTGACGGACCGCGTGAAGGACGGCGTACTGGAATGGACCGTTCCCGCCGGAAAATGGCGTATCTACCGTTTTGGCGCTTCCCTTACTGGCAAGCAGAACCACCCCGCCCCGCCGGAAGCCACCGGCCTGGAAGTGGACAAGCTGGACCCGGACGCCTGGAGCCGCTATTTCCACACCTACCTGGATCTGTATAAGGACGCCGCAAATGGCCTTCTAGGAGCACGCGGCATCCAATACCTGATGATAGACAGCTATGAGGCCGAGCATATGACCTGGACCCCCAAAATGGAACAGGCCTTCCAGAGCGCCCGGGGCTATGCCCTGAGGCCCTGGCTGCCCGCCCTCACCGGTGAAATCATCGGCTCTTCTGAGGATACCGAAGCCTTCCTCTTTGACTGGCGTGAAACCATCGGCGAACTCTTTGCCGCCAACTACGACCGCGTGAACGACATCCTGGCCGAATACGGGATGAAGGGACGCTATACGGAAAGTCATGAGAATGCCCGCACCTTCGTGGGAGACGGCATGGATCCAAAGCGCACGGCCGCCGTCCCCATGGCCGCTATCTGGACGGTAGGTGCCGCAGAAAGCATTGCCTATCAGGCTGATATCCGCGAATCTGCATCGGCCGCCCACCTGTACGGACAGAATATCGTGGCCGGCGAAAGCTTCACCACCAACGGTATGCTGGGCGGTGCCTACAGCTGGTACCCGGGCAACCTGAAGGAAGTGGCCGATGTGGCCCTGATGAGCGGCCTCAACCGCTTCTTCATCCACGAGAGCGCCCACCAGCCTTCCGACGACCTTCGTCCCGGTCTGGGGCTTCTCATCTTCGGCCAGTGGTTCAACCGCCACGAAACCTGGGCGGAATACGCCAAGTACTGGATGGATTACCTGGCGCGCAGCTGTTATTATCTGCAGGCCGGTCATAATGTGGCCGATGTCCTCTGGTACTACGGCGAGGACACTAATATTGCCGAAGCCTATGCCAAGGCGCTTCCTGATGTACCAAATAGCTATGCCTACGATTTCTGCAGCCCGCATGCGTTGCTGAATGTTCCCGCCGTACATAATTATAAGGTGATTGCCTTGGGTTCGCACACACAGGTAATGAGCCTGGAAGTGCTCCGGAAACTGCACCAGCTGGTCTCTGAAGGCGTTTTCCTGATTGGAGAGGAACCCGTCTGCATGGCCGGACAGGGTGACAATGCCGCCGAATTCGAGCGTCTCAAAGCCGGCATCTGGCACGCCGCCCGTCCCAATGTATGGACCGGCTCCGTCGCCGAAGGACTGCAGCGCTCCGGCGTGGCCCCGGACTTCGTCTCATCGGCCCCCGGCGTACGGTACGTGCACCGCAAGGAGGGCGTACGCGACATCTACTGGGTGCGCAACTTCACCGGCGCTCCCGTGGATACGGACATTGTCTTGCGCGATGCCCAGGGTCCTGTAGCCGTGATGAACCCCGTCACCGGCAAGCCCGTTTACGGCGCTTTGCGCGAAGGCCGCCTGCACCTGGGTGCCGACGATGCGCTCTTCCTGGTGGCCGATTCTACGGCGGCTCCGCTGGCAGAGCCCGCTCCCATGCAAGCCGCCGGCGAAGTGGCCCTGAACGGCCCCTGGACGGTTTCCTTCGAGGGATTGGACGCCCCTGCCGGCACCCGTTCCTGGAAAGAGCTCAAATCTCTGACGGAATCCGACGAAGCCAATGTGAAGTATTTCTCCGGTACTGCAACGTACAAGAACAGCTTCAACCTCTCCAAGAAAAATCTTCCCGCTGCCCTTTGCATAGATTTGGGCGAGGTGGGCCAGATGGCCGATGTCTATATCAACGGCGAGCACGTAGACTTCCTCTGGAAAGCCCCCTATGTGGTGAAGTTCGAAGGCAAGCTGAAACCCGGCAAGAACACCATCGAAGTGAAGGTGGTGAACACCTGGGTAAACCGCCTCATCGGCGACGGCCAGCCCGGAGCCGAAAAGCACACCTACGCCCCGGTTCCCTTCTATCTGGCCGACAGTCCCCTGCTTCCCTCCGGTCTTATGGGACCCGTGAAGATTGAGCGGTTGAACCCGTGAAATGGAAATAATTGAAAACTAATAATATGCAAGAATCCTCCTCTGAAAAAACATTCAGAGGAGGATTCTTGTAAACACCTATGTAAAAGCGACTTACATTTCACGCAGATAAATCAGTTTCTTAGTCTCAGGGTCTCTGCGGTAATGTTTGAAGAAGTCCCACATGATGCGGGCAGTAGGCTGGAAGTTCCAGTGGCCGTAGTCCATTACGGCCACTATTTTTATGAGCGGCACGTTACCTTTGTACAACTGACCGGTTTCCACCACAATACCGTCTCCTTTATTGGTAACTATGGTTTCCCGGTCCTGCAGTTTCTGGGCAAAAACCGGATCCACGGAGAAATCCAGCTCCCGTACTACCTCCATGCCGTTCATCTGCTGGTATGCGTTCCAGGCATTGAGGTAACCGTTGCCTTTCCAATTGTCAGGCTTGATATAAGGCACCACATTATCGGCCGTTCCCAGCACGGAGCAATAGGGCATTTCCACGGCACCGCGCTTCTGCGTAGCCTCTGCCCAAATGGGACCGAAGCTGGGGAAGGGGCCGGGGGCGGGTCTGTCAAACAAGCCGCCGGAGTGGCCGCCTACTGCCGCAAAAATATGGGATTTCTTGATGCCCAGGGCGGTAGCTGTCATGGAACCGGCCGATAAACCTTCAGCATACACGCGGGAAGGATCCAGCTGGGGATACTTGGCAAAGAGCTGGTACAGGACGGTTTCTATGCCGTCATGGCCCATAGCCTGGTAGTTGGGCGTTCCCTGCCACTCCATCTCCACCACAAAGAAACGGTCCTCCGCAGCCACCTGGATGAAACCGGAAGTCTCCGCCTGGGTGCGGGGGTCGTTCATGTTGCCGTGCAGGAGCACCATCACGGGCACGGAATGCTCCGGAGCGCCGGCCAGCAGTTCCTCCGGCCAGTACTCATACCACAGCCACCTGGTATCCTTGCCGGTGGGCTGCTCCACAATCAAACGCTTGATGCCCAGCGCCTCACAGTCCAGATAGGGTTCCAGTTCATAGGAGCCGTACTCCCCTAACTTGGCCCCTTCGTAGTGCGTATGCCGGTAATTGTTGTAGCGGTAGTTGCATCCCAGCACCTGTTTCCAGGCATCGGCAAAAATCTCTTTCAAAGGGGCCGATGCGGGATTCACCACCACCTTCAGCAGAGGCTCGTCGGCATGGGCGGCAATGGCCTTTTGGTAGGGCTTGGCCACTTTGGCGGCGGTCTTTCCGGCCACATAGGCAGGAACGCCGGCGGCATCCACGCTCTTTCCGGCTTTGCCGTCGACGGAAAGGATACCGGCTATCTGGCCGCCCGCCTGGGGGGCTATCACCTGGTTCACAAAGGTGGCGCCGGTTCCCAGGCCCACGACCTTAAGGTTGCCGGGGCCGCGGAACATATTGAACAGTTGCTCAAACACTACATAATCGGCCTTGGCGTCATACTTGTCCCCCGTGGGATTGATGACGATGGCCGTTCCGTAGTTGGCGTCCAGCAGGTGCTGGATGTCCATATCGGCCAAAAGCTTTTCTGCGCCAGATTTATCCAGCTTACCGTCGGGATAGATGAAAAAGACCGGGGTAAAGTTGTAGGACCGGCCTTCGGCCCGCGTGGGACCGCCATAGACAATATTGAAGGAGGCCCGCTGGAGAAGGATTACATTCTCCGGCTGGGGAGGCATACCGGGCTGTGCCCAGGCAGAAAGGGACAGCAGGCACGCCAGAAGGAGGGTAAACTTTTTCATATCAAGACTTTGTTTCCCTCCAAAGTTACAAAAAAATTGTAACTATTGCTTGCTTTCGGAAGAGGTTTCCAGGGCTCTCTGGAGATTGCGGATAACGGCTTTCGAAGAATAAGTGGCACCGGAAACGGCATCCACCTCAGGGTCAAGGGACCTGACCTCCTCCACCTTTTTACCAATAAGGTGGATCAGCAGGCTGTCCTTAACCATCTGGAAGTAACGGGGGGTCTCCTGATTGGGCAGGGGTTTGATTTCTGTAATCACCCCCTTCACCAGGGAAATCTCCAGCGGAGTGGCTCCGTTGAAGCCGATGATATCGGCCCCCATTTCCGTAGTATTGATTTTAAGGGTGTCGGCGCCCTTGGCTCCGGCGTTGGTACCGCAGGAAGTGCTGGTGAAGAAAGTGCCTCCCAACACAGCCAGAATTCCAACAATCAGGATAATCTTTTTCATAGTTTCATTTTTGGCAGCGCAAAGATACAAAAAAATGTATTAAATTAGTCCCCGTTTTATATGAACGACGCCCTTCATCTGAAATACCTGGCAGCCGCCCCGGCCGATTTGCAATGGGGAACGGCCATCAATTCCGTCGGCTTCCAGGAAGTAGGGCCGGGAGAACCCTATCCCCCGGGAGACCATCCTTCCCGTTATCTGTTTTCCGAAGAGCGTGGCCGCATCCTGGACGAATACCAGCTCCTATACATCACCAAGGGGCAGGGCATCTTCCGCAGTGCTTCCCTTCCCCACCCCGTCCCGGTAAATCAGGGCACGCTGTTTCTCCTCTTTCCCGGGGAATGGCACAGCTACAGGCCTGACCCTGAAACCGGCTGGAAGGAGTACTGGATAGGCTTCAAGGGCTTCCAGATGGACACCTGGGTGACCAATGGCTTCTTCAGCCCCAAGGATCCTGTCTGGCACGTAGGTCTCAAGAGTGACGTCGTAGCCCTTTACAACGACGCCATTGAAACCGCCACCCGGCAGGAATCCGGCTTCCAGCAGCGTCTTGGCGGCCTGGTCAGCCACCTGATGGCCCTGGCCCGTTTCTACAACCGTAACGAGGCCTTCTCCGAAGTGGCGGACCAGATCAACCGCGCCAAAATCCTCATCTCGTACCAGTTCCGAACCATTACCCCGGAAAGCCTGGCGGACCAGCTTTATATGGGCTACTCCAATTTCCGCCGCATTTTCAAGGAATACACCGGATTCTCCCCCGCCAAATACATCCAGGAGGTACGCATGAACCAGGTGAAGGAAGCCCTCACCAACACCACCCAGCCGGTCAAGCAAATCGCCTACGAAATGGGCTACGAGAACGACGACTACTTCTTCACGGCCTTCAAGCGCACCACCGGCATGACCCCCATGGAGTACCGGGAAATGACCCAAGGAAAAAAACGCTGATGCGCATCCTCTTCATACATGGACTGGCATCCTCGGGCGCGTACAAGCTGGCCGATATGCTCCGCATCAACCTGAAGGCCGATGTCCTAGCGCCGGACCTCCCCATTGACCCAGACGAGGCGCTAGCGCTGCTACGCAAGTTGGTGGCCGATGAGAAGCCGGACCTCGTCGTAGGCCTCTCCTGGGGCGGTTTCCTCGCCCTCCAGCTGGGTTACCCCCGCACCGCCGTCATTAACCCGGACCTCCACATCTCGCACCTCCTCCGGGCCCTCAAAAGCCCGGTGAAATACCTTTCCCCCCGCCGGAACGGCGCTACGAACTTCCTCCTTACCGAAGAGATTTGCCAGCGCTACGAGCAGTTGGAAAACGCCGGCTTCCCCGCCCAGTCCCCCATCGGCCTTTTTGCCACGGAAGACGAACTGGTACACTGCGGCCCGGAATTCGAGCGCCTCTACCCCGGCCGCGCAAAACAATACCCTGGGAAACATCTTCCAACGTTCCCCGAGGTAAAAAATCACATCGCCCCCGCCCTGCTCGCCTACTGCGAATAGATTTATTCTCAAATACTAACGAGTGCCCTCCAGCCCAGAATTCTATAATAAAAGAGAAAAAGCCGAGGGGATAGAGGGATAGCGCCTTTCGGCTAGAGTCCTTGCTCAACTAGCATCGACACCTCTAATATCTACGATAGTGGCTCCGGACTCTCTCAATCTTGCCATTTCGGATGCGCGTGTAGGCGCATACTCTGACAAATCTCACTACGTCCACTCTAATGGAGGTGAGAACAAGTTTGCAATAAGTTCTTTTCATGAAAACAATATTTTTGAGTGAGTGTAAGAACTATTGGCTCCTTGATACAGTAACTCCCCTCGGCTAGGGGTAAAAAAAACGGGCACCCATTTAGAGGAAAGGTGCCCGTTTGGAGTTCTCACTCAAACATTGTTTCATGGGCAAATGTAAGGATTTATTTTGGATAATCAAAACTATCCTCACTGTCATACACCGCAAGTTAGTGCCCGCTTTTATATTATCATACAATCGGTGGAAAAGTTGTGTTGTTTTAGGGGGGATTTTGTTGGTTTCTAATGATAACTGATAAGAAAAAGTATTCACCGTAAATATAAATCTTACGATTGAAACGGATAACTATTGTCAGAGTATAGAGGAAGGGTAGGCACTCCATGTTATACATTTATTATGTTTACAAGTATATCGTGTGAACAAAAAAGAAGTTTGTTTTTATTGTTGAAAAACAAATCAAAGAATAATCGGTGCACAACGAATATGCCGACCTATCCAAATCACGGGTAAATAAAATTTCTGGTTGGAAAGTCCCCTTTGGTTTCTTTTTAAAATTTTGGCTATCCGAAATATCAGGTTGTATTTTTCATGACAGACACTTTGCTTGGAAGTAAGGTATGGTTGGATTTATACCACCCACGCTTAAACACTCCGTACACATCGTCACCGAACCATGTTTTGGACACTTTTTGCAGTTTCACGGTCATGGTTCATGTTTCAAATCGCACAAAATCAAAGAAATGCCTCCATTTTTACCCCCGCCCTATTGTTATTTCGTATCGTTTTCTCTACTTTTACCTGATTATTACTCCCAACCATAGAATTAATTTTATACAAATCAAATACTTATCATGAAAGAAAACAAAGAACTTTATGATGCCCCCACGCTTACAGCCGTGGAATTAAAACAGGAAGGCGTCGTCTGCGCCAGCGGAGAAATTAGTGCCACTATGGATGAAATCTTTTTGGAGGAGACTATCTAATGAAAACAAATACTTTCATTAAAGCGCTGGCATTTGCCATGCTGCTCGCCACCGCCTGCAACAAAAGCGAGATTGCTAACGAAGAAAATACCGAGAAGAAAGGCTTTTCCTTTCCTGTAACTGTGAACGTAACCCGCGAGGGTGACGATGCCACCAAAGCCACGTATAACGACGGCACCAAGACACTCACCTTCAGCTCAGGCGACAAGCTGTTTGTGAATGGTACGCACGCAACTGTCGGAAAGTTTGCCGGCACGCTGGATTATGTTCCTGCTACCGGAAAATTCAGCGGCACTATTTATACCCAAAATGAATTTTCCGGCACAGCCAATGAGCTGTTTACTGCTGCCTCGTCGTGCTTAGCCACCCTGCTGCCTGACGGCTACCAGACCTATGGCTTTCTATCTGTTACAAGTCAAGGGCATTACAATGCTTACATGGTGCGTGATGGCGACAAGGCTTTTGCCCTCACGAAAGCTGCAGCCGTAGAGCAGTTCAGCTTTGAGCAGGCATCTGCCTATTCCAGTGGCTTTGCCCTGAGTCCCACATGTGGCATCCTCAACTTCACTATCAATGAATTGGAGCCCAATACGGACTTCAATGTGTCTGCAGTATGTTCTTCTTATACTCCTTATTTATACAATATTATTCCCGGAAAAGTGACATCTGACGCCTCAGGCACTGCAACATTTGCCGTAGGTATATATTTATTTCAGAATATATCTTCTGGATCTCTCAGCCTGACAATAGATGGCTGGAATATGCCTCTCAACCTCTCAGGGGACAACAGCAGAACGCTCACATCAGGCAAAATCTATAATATCACCAGGAGCGGGGCCAAGCCTGCTGCCACGGTTACGACGGCTCCGACAGCTACGGCGGGCGATATTGTGACTTTCTCTTCTACGGCGCTCGTCAACGCAGGCGAGGCTTCGGGCGGAACGATGATGTACAAGGTGACCGACAGCAACTCAAAGCCCGCTTCTACCGATGGCTTCAGCACCACAATACCGACGGCTCAGACCTACAACCCCGGCACCTACTACGTGTGGTACTATGTTCAGGCTGATAATGGCCATGTAGACAGCGAGATTGCCGGCTCCGTCGAGGTGACGGTGATCCCCGTTACACTCGCCATTACCAGCCCGGTCAAGGGACAGGTTATCGGCAGCGATGGCAAGAACTATAATGTAGGCAGCCTGCCCGCAGGTGTGACCCCAGTAGCTATGATTTGCTACGTCAGTAGCAGCAACGGTCTGGCACTCGCATTGGCCGACGAGGGCTGGATGAACTGGAGTACGGCCGTAACAACTTGCGCCGCACACACTCCAGCATTCTCCAACGGCACATGGAAACTGCCCAGCCAGGATGAGTGGAAGCAGATGTTCAAAGCCAATGGTGGCGACGAAGGTCGTTACACTGGCTTGAATACAACTATCACCACCGCCGGAGGAACAACCTTGCTCGAGAACGCCTACTACTGGTCGTCGTCGGAGCACAATCCAGGCGTCCTCGCCCACAGCGTGTACATCAACGCGGAGTTTGTCCTTGCCGAATGGGTCTATAGCACTGAGAACGGCCCCGACCACGTTCGTGCCTGCCTCGCTTTTTAACCTATAGCAACTAAACTTGCCGCCATCTCTTCTGAAGGGGTGGCGGCATTGCTTTGGCTATCTCCAACCAGAAATTGCAGAAAGAGGTTAAAACTCGCCCTTTAGCGAAAGGAGTAATCCAACCACATTTTTCGGATAACCCAAAAAACGCCGCGCTCGCCGGGTCGGGGCTTCGCCCCTCCCCATTCACTTCGTTCCTCCGTAGCACTGTCATACTAACATCAACCATGTTTCTCCGTACCAACGACATGGAATACTGTTATATGAATAATTTTTCCGTTCTAAGAAACCATACTATTTTTAGAACAAACCATTTTTATTGTTAATTGTTGTATTTTTGCGTGTGAGCAAAGAGGCGTTCAAACTCGGGATGTTAGGCTAAATGAAAGAAAAAGCTCGCAAATAGCTCGCAACTTTAATTATATAATACTTTTAAAAACGTAAACACTTAATAATAAATCACTTATAAAGGTATTTCAAAAGGAAAGGCACGCCTGGAAAGCGTGTATACTTTTTTAGGTTACTTGTTTTGGGGTTATTCTATTTGCTTATTCAAAAAGACTTGCTAAATTTGCAAGCGAAGGGCTGAGAGGTGCTCTTTAGCACTTGTTGGCTTACGCCTTCTAATAAAGCTGCTCCGGCAGCTTTATTCTTTTTTTTGAGGGTCCATTAGGCTTTAAGAGTAACGATCGTATTGATTCAATTCCCAAATAATTCTGAGCCTTTCCCGAAATAGTAGTCGTGTTGACGGAATAATCTAACGTCTCATTCGGTGGACCGTTAGACCAGTTTTGGCGGGGTTTTCATGCCCAACGTCCCACTCATTGGACCATTAGGCCGATTATGCTTGGTGTTTTGCCGCATTGACGAAAAAACGTTATCCTACGCTTTCCATGTGTCAACACGGCACGCATAGAACGCTCAAAGGCCGATTCTCTTGCCACGTTGACAAGGAATCGGCCTTCTGTGCATTCTGCGGGGCAACGCGGCAAAAGCGCGCTGGCAGCCTACTCGCCTACATGGAAGGCGACTCGTAGGTCTTCGATTTCTTCGTCCGTGATGGGGTTGAGCTTGCCCACGGGGGCGGCCATTACCAGGGAACGGGCGCTGAAATCGGCCACTTCCAGTTTATCGAACGTATTGATGAGCTTGTCTCCCGTGACCACGATGGAGTCGTTGGCCAGGAAGGCGCAAGGGAGTTTCTTGAAGCCCTCGGCCATCTCTTCCACATTGAAGTACTGGGTACCGAAAGGATACTGAGGGATATCCTGCAGGAAAATCCAGCTCTCCGGAATGGTACGCACATCAAACTTGACACCCGTGGTGGCATAGCCCATCAGGAAAGGCGTCTGGGTAAGGATAATGCTGTTGATCTTGGGATTGCGGCGGTAAATCTCATAATGCAGGGCCGTGGAGCGGCTGGCGTTCTTGCCGGCCTCCACCATGCCGTTGCGCACCTGGACAATGTCGTTGGGTTCCAGTTCCCAGCGCTGCTTGTCGGAAGGGGTGATGAGGAAGTCATCCCCTCTCCAGCGCACGGAGGCCGTTCCGTAGGAGGAACACATCAGGCCCTGGGCGCAGGCGCGGTGCACAATCTCGCAGATTTCAGTGCGGATGGCACGCTCGTCGGAAGGATGCTCCACATTCATGAAATGCTGGAAATTGATATGGACGGCCTTCTCGTGCTTGAGAATCTGCTCCTCGGTCAGATAGACCGGCTTTCCCAGCGTGCGGGCATTGAGGATGGTGCGGGCGCAAAGCTCCAGGGTCTCCAGACGCTGGTAAGCATCGGCAATATCCTCTCCCATGAGCACCACGCCATGGTTTTCCATAATTACGGCCTTGTACTCGGGGTTCTTCTCGAACTCGGCGGCAATCTTCTCGCCCAGCAGTTCGCTGCCCGGCAGGGCATAAGGGGCAAAGCCGATGGGGCCGCACACGTACTTGGCCTGCGGGATGATGGTGGTGTCCGGTACCTGGTGCACGATGGAGAAGGTCACCAGTCCCGGAGGATGGGCATGAATCACGCTGCGAAGATGAGGGCGTTTTTTGTAAAGGGCCTTGTGGAAAGGATATTCCGAAGAGGGCCGATGCGGGCCGACGATGGTACCATCGGCCTTTACGCACATGATGTCGGCGGGCGTCAGGGAACCCTTGTCGATGCCCGCGGGGGTAATCCACATATCCCCGTTTTCGTCCATGATGGACAGGTTGCCGCCGGAAGTGGTGGTCATCTTCCGGCGATAGATGCGGCCGATGATAAGGGCAATCTGCTCGGCCGGGTGCATTAAGCTTGTGTCTATTTTTTTCATAGTTTATCGGAATTCTCCAGTAAATAGTTCTCCGCTTCTACGCTCCAGAGGCCGTTGTGGGCCTTGCAGATGGCGTCCAGCTGGTCGTAGACCGGTTTTCCCACCTTGCCCAGATCGGCAATGGCGGTCAGGGGCATCTCTATATGCGTGTAAATGAGCTTCTTGCCGCCTGGAATCTCGGGAAGGTTCTTGGTGGTTTCAATCACGGCATTGAGGCCTCCGATGTGGGTTACCAGGCCGGCGGGGTCCATGCCCTTGCCCATGTAATGCAGGGCTTCCTTCATGTCGTCGGTATTGCCACCGGAAGTGCCCACCACGTGGGTGTTGTTGTAATGGACATTGTAGAAATTGAACGGAGCCTTGAACGGGGACTTGGAAGGACCGGCGAAGAAATTGAGGCAGCCGTCGAAGGCCAGGATGTCATCGGCCTGCTCAACTACCGGGGCCACCGGAGCGAAACAGAAAACATCGTCGTAGCCGGTGCCACCGGAGAAGCCTTTCAGCAGTTCCACGGGGTTCTCCACGCCCGTATTCACGTAATGCAGCTCGATGCCGCGGCTCTTGGCAAATTCCACGGTGTACAGGCTTGCAGCACGGTCCAGACGCTCCTGGTTGATATCCGTCACCACCAGCAGGCTGGGCTTACGGTCTTCACGGTGCAGCACGTAATTGATGGCTGCGAGGCCCATCGGCCCTACGGAAGCCAGCAGCGCCATTTTGCCGCCGTCCTTGATTTCCATATCGTGGACATACTTGCCGGGCGTGGTGTGATAGCACGCGTGCATGGCGCCCACCACGCAGGAAAGCGGTTCACTCAGCGAAGCCGGATAGAAGCCCTCGCCCTTGAAGGGCAGCAGGCAGCCGTTTTCCATCACCTCCTTGGGAATGACCACATACGTAGCATCGCCGCCGATATACTGATAGGAATAACCCGGCGCGCTGTAAATGCCCACGGGACCGCGGGGATCATTCATGGCCGGCTGGATGGAGAACTTGTCGCCCGGCTTGAAGGCCGATGCCCACTTGGCACCCACCTCCACAATCTCACCGGCAAATTCGTGGCCGATAATGACCGGATGCTCCGCCACATCGTTAGGAACACGCTTGTGATCCGTCCCCTGATGCGTGGCCTTGTACGACGACATGCAGATGCTGTCGCTCACCACCTTCGCCAGGATTTCATCATCCTTAATGGCCGGAAGTTCAAACTCTTCCAACCTCAAATCGTCCTTTCCGTAAAGACGTACTGCTTTGGTTTTCATATTGTTATGCTAACATTACTTGTCCACCTGTAACCGGGATTGCCTGGCCGGTTTCTCCGGTTTGTTCTATGGCGTAGAGGATGGCCTTGGTGACATCCACGGGGTTGCACCCCTTGCGCATGGGGACCTGGGCCAGGTAGAAGTCCTTCACGTCCTGCACCGTCTTGGCGCCCGGCACCTTGCCGGCGGCCAGATACTGGACGAAGAGGCCGTTCTCCGGATTGCTCCAGAGCGGACCGTCGTAGAAGTTGCCGGGGCAGATGCTGTTCACCTTCACGCGGAACGGCGCCAGCTCCAGAGCGAAGGACTGCGTGAGGCCGATGCCGCCGAACTTGCCTCCGGCGTAGGCGAAATTGGCCTTGGAGCCTCGCAGACCGCTCTTGGAGTTCACCTGGACTATATCGGCAAAGTACTCCGGATCCTTCTCCGTCTCTATCTTCATGATGTGGCTGGCCACCTTGGCGCAGAAGAAATACGCCTTGTAATTGATGTTGGTCACGAACTCGAAATTCTCCGGCGTCATGGCCTCCAGGCCGCCTGCGCGCAGCACGCCGGCGTTGGATACGAAAACATCCAGCGCGCCGAAGGTGCAGATGGTCTGCTTCATCAAGTTGTGGAGGCTGTCCATATCGGCCACATTCGTTTTCACGAAGATGGCCTTGTTGTTCTTGGCTATGGCGTTGAAGGACTCCGCCGTGGCCTGGCCTACGGCCTCGTTGAGGTCGGCCACCACGATATTGGCACCCTGACCCATGAGCTCGCGGGCTATGCCTTCGCCGAAGCCCTGGGCCGCGCCGGTCACTACGATGGTCTTGCCTTCCACGCGGCCGTTGGCGGCGGTATTCGCCACCTTGCGGCGGTAGTTCTCCACCTCCCAGGTGTCGATGAAGTTAATCCAGGACGGTTCCATACCGTGGCTTCCGCCGAAACTTCCGGCATAGAACGCCACCTTCATGGCGTCCAGGAACACTTCGGTGATGATACCGGCATTCTTGGCGTTATCGCCCACAGCCACCAGGCCGATGCCCTTGATGATCAGCACCTTGGGCGTATGACCGCGGCGGGCCACATACTCCTCGATGGCTTCCTCGGCCTCCTGGACGTCGGCATTCAGCACCAGATACTCGCTCTTGCAATAGACTATGATGTCCGGGGTGAAGGGCGTGGTAACGGCACCGGGAGCCTCCAGGATGCAGTCCACCAGGGCATTCTTGGTAATCTTCAGCGTCTTGAGCCCGCGGCCTCCACGGGAAAGGACCTGGCGGATGGCCGGAATCACTTCCGTAACGCAGTCATCCACTTCGGAAGGGCCTTCAGGCAGCGGTTTCACGCGGGATTCCAGCATGCCCATCAGTTTGCCGTAGATGGCATCAATCTCCTCAGGGGTATCGGCCCCCACGAAGACGCCGTGGTTCTGCAGGAAGATGACCTGCGGCTGGGCGCCCTTGGCGGCCTTCCAGGCCTGCAGGCGGTCGTACACCTTCTTGAAAAGGGTGTAGCCGGGGTCCGTATATTCGATGTACAGGGCGTCCGGGAACAGTTCATCGCAGATGTTGGCGGCGTTCACGGAGCACATAAGTCCGTTCACCAGCGTGGGATGCAGATGCACCACATAGGCAAAGTCTATGCAGTTGTGCATACTGGTTTCCACCGAAGGCCGACGGTCCTTGGTGAGGCACGCATCGGCCAAATCCTCTTTCACCTGCGCCTCGCGCGTTGCCGGGTCGGCACTGTAGGCCTTCTCCCCCATGGGCGCCAGTTTGGTGCGATCCAGCACGGCAAAACCGTTCTCGTCGATGGTGGCCAGGGCATGGCCGCTGGCCTTCACCCAAAGATGCTGCGCATCCTTGTAGGAAGTATTTCCACCGCCCGCAATCACATAGCGGGTATCGGCCCCGTATTTACGGGAAATCGCAATCAGTTGTTCCAATTCTTTCATACTGTTTGCATGATTAGTTCTTCTCCAGCTGCAACGCTATCTTTGCCGGCCTGATGGGCCGCAATGGCACAGGCGCCGCGCCAGTTGATGGCTTTCAGTTTAGGGCTCAGTTCCGCGGCATCGCGGGTGCGCAGTTTCACGGGCTCCATGGCCGGTGTGTTGTGCTCGGAGCCGAAGCTCACGATGAAGCCCTCGTCCTCCAGATACCCGGCATACTGCTCCAGCACCGCCGTGGTGTTACGGGTGGTAATGAACTCCACGCTGCGGAAGCCGCGCTTCTTGAGCGTATCGGCCGCCTTCATGAGGTCACCCTCGAAGTCCGTGAAGTTGCCTTTGGCATCATCGGCCAGGAAAGGATAGGTAGGAATACCGCCCGCCGCCTCGATGATTTCCTGCACGGTCTTCATGGGCAGGAAGGCCTCCGGGCTCTCCGGCACAAAAGCCGGACCGCCCGCCTTGAGCAGCTTACTGCGCAGCTCGTTTTCCACCTTCGCCGGGTTCTCCTCGTCCGGGCACATAGCCAGGCGCAAGGCCTTGGCCAAGTGTCTCTCCCGAATTGAGCCCTTGGTCAGGTTCTCCCGGATTTCGTTGAAATCCAGTTGGATACCCTTTCCTTCAGCCCTGAGCCACTCGTTCAGCTTGGCGCACATCTTCTCCACCTGGGCATTGCTCTCGGCCCTTACGGCCTCCAGCTGCCGCAGCGGCTCTCCCTTCAGGATTACAGGATACGCCAGACCCTTACCACTAATATAGGTACGGCCCGGATTGTTAGGGTCATTGACCCTCAACCCGGCTGCCTGGTCCTCCGCATTCAGCGAGATGAACTCTATCCCGAACAGCGGATACAGCTTTCTGGCCGCACAGCCTTCCTTCCAGGCCCCATACCCGTCCGTGGAGTAGAAATCATTGATTCCCACCACCTTCACGCCTTCCGCCGCCGCATGTTCCAGCGCCTCCTCTACCGAAGAGAAGGCACTGAAAGAATACGGAGTATGAATATGAGCATTTACATCAAACATCTCACAACGACTTTTTGATGAAGGGTATAGCTTCCCAAACCCTAACCACCCTCGGTTGATAGAGGGAGGGGCCCGCCGGCTTGCCGGTGGGAAGGAGTCGCGAAGCGACGGTTTGGGAAGCTATACCCTTCATCTTATACACCCTTCTTTGATCTAAGAATCTGCTGTGCGCAGGTCTGGTTGCTTACGGGAACGTAACCCGGAAGCGGGAACATCTTCTCGTGGATGGCATCCAGGAACCAGCTGGGCTGCGGGAAGAAGGCAGCTTCGAGTTCGTGGGACGGAGTGATCCAGTTGCGGGAACCCAGGACCACGGGAGCGGCATCCAGGTAATCGAAGCAGAGGTCCGTGATATTGGCGGCGAGGTCGTTGAGATAGGAGCCGCGGGCACTGGCGTCACCGGCGATGATGATGCGGCCCGTCTTCTTGACGGACGCCACCACCTTCTCGTAATTGAACGGCACCAGCGTACGGGCGTCGATTACCTCGGCCTCCAGGCCGAACTTCTCCTTGAGCTCATCGGCCGCCTGCAGCGCACGGTACAGCGTTGCGCCGATGGTGAGGAACGTGACATCCTTGCCCTCGCGCTTCACGTCCGGCTCTCCCAGCGGAATCTCGTAATAGCCCTCCGGTACGCCACCCTCGTGGAACTCTTCTCCCTTGTCGTAGATTCTCTGGCTCTCGAAGAAGATGACGGGGTCGGTTCCCTGCAAGGCGCTGTTCATGAGGCCCTTGGCGTCGTACGGCGTCACGGGGAACACCACCTTCAGGCCCGGGATATGGGTGCACAGGGACGTCCAGTCCTGGCTGTGCTGGGCACCGTACTTGGAGCCCACGGACACGCGCACCACCACCGGCATCTTGAGGATGTTGCCGCTCATGGCCTGCCACTTGGGCAGCTGGTTGAAGATTTCGTCGCCGCAGCAGCCCAGGAAGTCGCAGTACATGATTTCGGGAATCACGCGGCCGCCGCACATGGCGTATCCGATGGCCGTGCCGATGATGGCGGCTTCGGCGATGGGGCTGTTGAAGAGCCGATGATACGGCAGGGCCTCCGTAAGGCCGCGGTACACGGCGAAGGCGCCACCCCATTCGCGGTTCTCCTCACCGTAGGCCACCAGGGAAGAATCCTTGTAGAAGCGGTCTACAATGGCTTCAAAGAGGCCGTCCTTGATGTTGTACATCTTCATCTTGGACACCGCATTGCCATCGGCATCCTTATAGAAGCGGCACTTGCCGGCAATCTGCTTTACGCGGGGATTCTCTTCCAGCGGATGGTTCACCTCGGGCTTGGCGTCTCCCAGGGAATCCACGCTGCCGTTGGAGAACATCATGTCTCCCAGGAGTTCGTTGTCCTTCACCAGGTCCATACGAGGGGAAACCGTCTCGTCGATGGCCAGCTTGTACATCTCGAAGATGACGTCCTTCACATAAGTCTGGATGGCATCCAGATCGGCCTGGGTGGCTACACCGGCTTCGATGAGCTTGCGGCCAAAGGCCAGGATGCAATCCTCGGCCTGCCAGGCTTCCATCTCCTCCTTGGTGCGATAGCTGGACTGGTCGGACGGGGAATGGCCGCTGTAGCGGTATGTGACCACATCCAGCAGGCACGGGCCTTCCTTCTTCTCCAGCAGGGCCTTCTTGCGGCGGAAGGCGTCGATGACGGCCAGCGGGTTGTAGCCGTCTACGCGCTCTGCGTGCCAGGCCTCCGGGTTGAAACCGGCGCCCAGGCGGGCCGGGAAGGTGTAACCCATGGTTTCACCGCGGGTCTGGCCGCCCATGGCGTACTGGTTGTCCATCACGTTGATGAGCACCGGCAGACCGCCCTTCATGTCTCCCTCCCAGAGGGTCTTGAACTGGTCCATGCTGGCGAAGGTCATGCCTTCCAACACCGGGCCGCGGGCCATGGCGCCGTCGCCCAGGTTGGCCACCACAATACCCTTCTTGCGGTTCACCTTCTTATAGAGGGCCGCACCCACCGCAATGGCGCCGGAGCCGCCCACGATGGCATTGTTGGGATAAATACCGAAGGGTGTGAAGAAAGTATGCATGGAGCCGCCCAGGCCCTTGTTGAAGCCCGTGGTGCGGGCAAAAATCTCTGCCATGGCACCGTAAAGCAGGAAGCGGATGCCCAGTTCCTTGGTGCTGCCCTGGAAGTCCTTTCCGGCCACGGCCACCGTAGCGCCGCCCCAGAAATCGTCCATGACCTTCTTGAGCTCGGCCTCGGGCAGAATCTCGATGGAACGCAGCCCCTTGGCCAGAATCTCACCGTGGGAACGGTGGCTGCCGAAGATGAAGTCGTCGGTGTCCAGGGTATAGGCCATACCCACAGCCGCGGCTTCCTGACCGGCACTCAGGTGCGCCGGACCGGGATTGTTATAGGCAACACCGTTGTAGCCGCCCGTGGTCTTGACCAGATTGAGCATAGTCTCGAATTCACGGATGACAAACATATCACGATAGATGTGTTTGAGGTCTTCCTTGGTAAAGTTGCCCTCGGCCAGTTCGTCCTTGACGGACTTGGCATATTCCATCACGGGAATCTTGGGGAACTTAATCTCGTGCTCCTTCGGACGGAGCACCTCGTTGGGATCAATATATAATGACTTGGGCATGGCTTACTTGAGTGTAAATACGGTTTCTTTCAGGATTTCGGATACGGTGGGGTGCGGGAACACCACTTCCTTGAGCTGTTCCACGGTCATCTCCTGTTCGATGGCCACACAGGCGCTGTGAATCATCTCCGAGCAGGGGTTGCCCAGCATGTGAACGCCCAGGACCTCGTGGTACTGCTTGCCCACAATGACTTTGCAGAGGCCCTCGCCGCGCTCATTCTCGGCCACGAAGCGGCCGCTGTAGGCCATGGGCAGTTTGAGAACGGTGTAATCCAGGCCCTGCTTGGCAGCCTCGGCCTCCGTGACACCCACGCCGGCCACTTCCGGATTGGTGTACACCACGCCCGGAATGGCGTTGTAACGCATGTGATCGGCCTTTCCCAGGATGTTGTTCACGGCCACCTCGCCTTCGCGGGAAGCGGTGTGCGCCAGCATGGAGAAGCCCGTCACGTCACCGGCGGCATATACGCCCGGCACGTTAGTCTGCATCTTCTCGTTTACCTTAATACCATAAGGACGGCCGGCAGGATTGAGCGCCAGCTCTACGCCGATGTTCTCCAGGCCGATGCCGGCGAAATTCGCCCTTCGGCCCACAGAGACCAGGATCTTGTCACCGGTAGCGCGGCAGGTGTTGCCCTGAGGGTCTTCGTAAACCACGTCGTTGCCCTCGACGGCCACCACCTTGCAGCTGAGGTGGAATTCCACGCCCTTCTTCTCGTACTGAGCCTGCAGCATGGCGGAAATCTCGTCGTCCAGCGGACCCAGGATCTTGGGCAGCATCTCCACCACCGTCACCTGCGTGCCGATGGAATTGAAAAAGCTGGCGAACTCCATGCCGATGACGCCGCCACCGATGACCACCAGGCGCTGGGGCTGCTCTTCCAGGGAGAGGATCTCCCGGTTGGTGACCACCACACCGCCCAGGCCTTCACGGAGACCCGGGATGGGCGGAACGGCCGCCTCGGAACCCGTGCAGATGAGAAGGTTGCGGGCCTGGTATTCCTGCTCCTCGCAGGTGATGGTGATGCCATCGGCCCCGCGGCCCTTGATGACCGCTTCGCCTTTGATCACCTCTACCTTGGCGCCCTTCATCTGCGCCTTGACGCCTCCCACCAGCTTTTTCACCACCTTCTGCTTGCGCTTGAAGATGGCGTCGAAGTCAATGGAGGAGCCCTCCACGTTCACGCCGTACTGGTCGGCGTGCTTGGAATAGTCATACACTTTGGCGCTGTACAGCAGCGTCTTGGTGGGCACACAACCCTCATTGAGGCATACGCCGCCCAGTTCCCTCTTCTCGAAGAGGATAACGGAAAGACCGGCTGCACCGGCGCGTCCGGCAGCTACATAGCCGCCAGGACCACCGCCCAAAATAGCAAGATCGTACATAGTTATGGTTTAAAAGTCAATTTCCAGGTTTTCAATTTCTTCGGCCAGTTTCTTCAGGAAGCGGGTGGCCTCACCGCCGTCGATGGCCCGGTGGTCATAAGTCAGGCTCAGGCCCATATAAGGCATGAACTTGTACACTCCGTCCATCTGCTTGGGCCGGGGCACGATGGTTCCCACTCCCAGGATGGCGCTCTGCGGCACATTGATGATGGGAGTGAACCATTCCACGCCAAAACCGCCCAGGTTGGAGACGGTGAAGGACGCGGCTTCCGGAGAAAGCAGGTCGGGATTGACGCTGCCCTTCTTGCTGTCTTCGGCCACCTTCTTGAGGGCTTTGGACAGGCCGATGATATCGAGCTCGTCGGCATGCGGCACCGCCGGCACCATGAGTCCCCGCTCGGTGTCCACGGCCAGGCCCAGGTTCACGGGCTTGAAGAGGCGCATGGCGTCTCCCAGGCAATGGGAATTGAGGTTGGGGAACTGCTTCAGGGCCTTGATAACGGCGAAGCACACGAAGTCGTTGATGGT
Source organism: Bacteroidales bacterium (assembly GCA_017423025.1). GTDB lineage: Bacteria > Bacteroidota > Bacteroidia > Bacteroidales > UBA932 > Cryptobacteroides. Next base: position 37,576 of record JAFPGC010000027.1, on the reverse strand, counting down.
GATGTTCACATCCAGCTTGCCCTCTTCCAGGGCCTTCTTGGCCTTCTTGCGCAGGGCCTGCACCTTCGTGGCATCGGCCCCCAGCATGTGGGTGAGCTGGGCGCTGTTCTGCAACGAGTTGTACATGCTCTTGGCAATGAGCTTGCGCATGTTGGACATCTTGACCACCTCGTATTCGGTGCCTTCTCCGGGCAGACCTTCCGTGTGGCTGGGCTTCCAGACCTTGAGGTCCGCACCCTTCACGCTGCCGGCCAGGCCGCTTCCGGCACCGGGCGACACCATGCCGCCTTCGGCCATGCGGGCCTTCGCCAACCCCGTCAGGTGACCCTGTGCCAAGGCGGCAGCCTCCACGTCCCGGGCGATGATACGACCCCCGGGACCGCTCCCCGCCACCTGCGCGGTATTAACACCTTTCTGACCGGCCAAAAAACGGGCACGGGGCGACACAGGAGCACCATTGTTCTCAACGGCCTCAAAGGAAGCAGTCGCAGCTGGTGCGGCAGCAGGGGCCGATGCAGCTGAAGACGCAGGCTGTGCAGCCGCAGTGGCAGCAGGTGCCGCCTTCGAAACACTGGGTCTAAATTCCTCGAAGGATTCCCCGGGATTGCCGATGACCATCACGTTCTGGAGCACGGGAATCTCGTCCCCATCGGCCCAGAAGATGGCCAGGACGGTTCCTTCCACCTTGGACTCTTCCTCGAAGGTAGCCTTGTCGGTCTCGTAGCCGAAGAGGACATCCCCCACCTTGACGGTATCGCCTACCTTTACCTTGAACTCGGAGATAATGCAGCTCTCCACGGACTGGCCCTGTTTGGGCATGATCACAACATTTGCCATCTTATGCCAATAATTGCGGTAAGAATGTACTTACAATCAGGACTACTATACCCGCAACGAGTACGTAAATCGTCTTTTTGGAAACTCCCTTCCATTCCTTGAGGATGATGCCCCATACATTGGAGAACACGACGTTCAGGCTCATGAGGATGCACCAGCTGAAGGTAATGAGCACCGGGTACTCCGTGAGGAAGCCCTTGCCCAGGGACAGGCCAAAGAACTGGCTGTACCACAGCAGACCGGCGAGGCAGCAGAAAACGATGTTGTTGCCCCAGAGGCTCTTCTGGCCATAGTCTCCCCAAGTCTTGTTCTTGTTATTCTGATAGAGGCAGTAGCAGGCATTGGTGAGGAATCCGCCGAAGGTAACCAGCATGGTAGCCGGCAGTGTCTGGAAAATGGGCTTGGTGCCTTCCACGAAGAGGTTCTGGCCAAAGCTGAGGCCGATGTTGAAGCAGGCGCTCATAAAGCCGGCCAGCACAGCCACAAAGATACCCTTTCCAAAGTTGAAGTCCTTCACGGCCTTCTTCTTCTCTTCCTCCGGCAGCGCGGCGCTCTTCATGGCACCGGCAATGCCGATGATGGCAATACCCACCAGCGTCACAACCACGCCGATGATGACGGCGCTCGTCAGATCAGCGGTATGGCCCGTAAACACGGGACCCAGGATGGCACCCAGTGCCGAGCAAGTACCCAATGCAATGCTCTGACCCAGGGCCACGCCCAGATAACGCATACTGAGGCCAAAGGTCAAACCGCCCACGCCCCAGAGTACGCCGAAAAGAATGGTAAGCCAAGTAGATTTGGGATCGGCATTCATCAGGGCCATCAAATCCCCGAAACTGCTGCCCGTACCATTCAGCGACAGCAAAGCACCGAAAAACGGAAACAGCAGCCAGGCAAAGATACCCTGGATAAGCCAGTAGCTTTCCCAGCTCCACTTCTTGATCTTATTAATGGGAACGTAACTACTACTCTGGCAGAACGCCCCAATAGCTATAATCAGTAATCCAAATACTAAATTCATAATATTAAAGATGGAGTAAGATATGGTATCCAAAACCGTAGCCGCCCATGGCTAATGAATGGGAGGGGCCCTTTAGGGAGGGACGAGGAGCGTAGCGACGAAGGGTTTTGGATACCATATCTTACGGCTTTAACGCTTAGAAGTTACTTCTTTTTCGTACTGTTCAATGGCGGGGATGAAGGCTTCACCTACGGGAACGTCGTTCTTGAAGTTGAAGTAATCGAACACGGCGCCAAACGGGAGAGTCTTGGCCTCTTCCAGGAGGGCGAGGCGCTGGAAGCCCTTACCGGCATCTTCGTATTCACGAAGCTTGGCCAGGGGTTCGAGCAGAGCGCTCAGGACGCACTTCTGCGTGGCGCGGGTGCCAATCACATAGGCGCCGATGCGGTTGATGGCAGCATCGAAGTAATCCAGGCCGATGTGTGCGCGGTTCAGGGCGTCGGCACGGACAATCTCCTTGAACAGGTCCAGCGTCTGGTCGTTCATGATGGTCACGTGGTCGGAGTCCCAGCGGATGGGGCGGGACACGTGCAGCATGAGCTCGGGAACAAAGAGCAGCAGGGAAGCCACCATGTCGGACACATTCTCCGTCATCTCATAGTGACCGGTGTCCAGGGTGTACATGAGCTTGCGGGTGGCGCAGTAGCCGGCCACGAAGTCATGGGAACCCACGGTATAGCTTTCCAGGCCGATACCGAAGAGCTTGGCCTCCAGGCAGGTCTTCATGCCGGGCAGGTCTTCCTTCAGAATCTCGTCCAGGCTCTGGGCGAAAATCTCACGATAACGCTTGCGTTCCACAGTCTGGTCCTTGGAACCGTCGTGAACCCAGATGTTCATGATACAAGGGTCGTTCTGGGCCTTGCCCATAGCGTCGGCGATGCGGCGGCAACGCTTGGTGTGCTCAATCCAGAATTCGCGGATGGCCGGATCCGGGTTGGAGAGGGAAAGGTCTCCGCTCTTGGCATGGCCGAAGGAAGTGGAGTTGAAGTCCAGTTTCAGGTTGTTCTCCCTGGCCCAGTCGATCCAGCTCTGAAAGTGCTTCACCTCCACCTGGTCGCGGTCCACATATTCTCCCTTGAAATCTCCATAAATCTCATGCAGGTTCAGGCGGTGGTTACCGGCGATGAGGCTCTTGGCAAAGAGGACATCGTCCCTTACCTAATCTATATTACGCGCACGGCCGGGATAATTGCCGGTGGTCTGGATGCCGCCGGAAAGACCGGCCTGGCTTTCAAATCCCATGACGTCGTCGGTCTGCCAGCAATGCAGGGAAATAGGGGTCTTCTCCAGAATCTCGATGGCTTTGTCTGTATCCACGCCGATGGCGGCATAACGGTCCTTGGCCATTTCGTAAGCGCCCCGGATGGTGGCTTCTTTCACCAGGCCCTTGGCTACCTGGATGCCTTTGTCAATGATGTTCTCCATATTATCAGTGTTATAATTATTGTTTATTGGGATAAAAAGTCTTGACAGAGAAGGCCTTGGCAATCATGGCCCTCATTTCCCAGCGGTCCTTCACCATGCCGGCGGCCTGGGCCTGCAGCATCACGTTGCCGATGGCCGTAGCCTCGGTAGGTCCTGCAATCACAGGCAGGCCGATGGCATCGGCCGTCCACTGGTTCATAAGGTCGTTGGCGCTGCCGCCGCCTATGATGTGGAGCTTGTCGATGGTGAAAGGAGCGAAGCCCTTCAGGCTCTCCAGCACCTTGGCGTACTTATCGGCCAGGGAGTGGTAGATGCAACTGACCACCTGGGAATCGGTGGCATCGGCTCCGATGACACCCTTGATTTCCTCCAGCATATTCTCCGGCGCGGCAAAGCGCGGATCGTCGGGATCAATCCTGCCCGCGAAATCCTTCTCGGAAATGGCCATTTCCACCAGCTTGGCGTAGGAATAATCCTTGCCGGCCGCCTTCCAGATGGCACGGCACTGCTCCAGCAGCCACATACCCGTAATATTCTTGAGGAAACGCGTAGTTCCTTCGATGCCGCCCTCGTTGGTAAAGTTCTCGCGGGCCGATGCTTCGTTGATGATGGGAGCGGGAACCTCGATACCCATGAGGCTCCAAGTACCGCTGGACAGATAGGCGAAATGCTCGTCCGAGGCCGGTACGGCGGCAATGGCCGATGCCGTATCGTGCCCTGCCACGGCCACCACGGGAACGGGACCCAGGCCCGTTTCTTCCGCAATCTCCGGCTTCAGGGGACCCACCACCGTACCCGAAGGAACGATGGGAAGGAGCATGTCCGTGCGTACGCCCAGTTCTTCCAGCAGCGGCTTGTTGAATTGGCGGGTGGCCTGGTCCATCATGCCGGAGGTGGAAGCGTCCGTGTATTCGCAAACCTGTTTGCCAGTGAGGAGATAACTCAGCAGGTCCGGCATGAAGAGAATGGAACCGGCTTTTGCCAGAGCCTCCTCTCCTGCCTTAGTCTGAGCATAAAGCTGGAAAACGGTATTGAAATTCATGATCTGGATACCCGTGCGGGCATAGAGCTGCTCGCGCGGAACCGTCTCGAATACCTTCTCGGGAATACCGTTGGTATAAGGATCCCGGTAGCAGCGGGGCAGGCCCAGGAGCTCACCGTCAGGGGAAATGTGGCCAAAGTCCACCCCCCAGGTATCGATACCTATGGATTCCAGTTTGATTCCCTTCTTCCCTATCTGCTTGAGGCAGGTGACAAAGTGACGGTGCATGGCCACCACATCCCACTGCATGCGGCCATCTTTTTTAACCATCTCTGAAGGGAAGCGATAGACCTCTTCCATAGAGAAGCCTTCGGGAGAAAAACAAGCGAGTACACCGCGGCCGGAAGTGGCTCCGCAGTCGAAAGCGAGGAAATACTTGGTTTCGGCCATACTAATTATGTGTTTGTCCATGCAAATTTATCGCATAATCCTCATAGCCGATATGAAGATTATGCGATAAATACTTCAATTTTTGATATTATAGAATCCGCGAATAATGCCTACATCTTAATTATATAGGTCCCGGAAGTGTATTCTTTGCTTTCGGTTTCGCCGGGTAAAGTAACCTGGGCCGAGGCTCCCTTCGGAATGGTGAATTCCCATACCCAGGTGTCCCCTTCGTAATGCCAGGCACTCCTGATGAGGCCGGCGGCACTCTTATACTCTGCTTTCAGCTGGCCCAGCCGCTTGTCCGGAACCGGCTTCATGATGATGCGCTGGAAGCCCGGCTGTGCCGGGTCGGAGGCTATGCCGGCCACCGTCTCCCAAATCCATTCGCAAACGGCTCCGTAAGCATAGTGGTTGAAACTGTTCATGCCGTTGGGGCCCATGCCCTTGTCCACCATATAGCTGTTCCAACGCTCCCAGATGGTGGTGGCACCGTTGTCCACCGAGTACAGCCAGCTGGGGTTCTTGCGCTGGAAGAGGAGTTCGTAGGCCATATCCACCATGCCGTTCTCCGTAAGGGTGGCCATGAGGATGGAAGTGCCCAGGAAGCCGGTCTGCAGGCAGTTGCCGTGGTCTTCGAAGTTCTTTCTGAGCCGCACCAGCATATCGGCCTTGGCATCCCCTTCCACCAGATTCAGCTTGAGGGCGAAGAGAGCCGGGGTCTGCATGGTGTTCAGGATTTCCAGGCGGAAGGTGCCGTCGGCATTGAGGAAACGCTCCTTCAGGTAGGCCTTGGCTTCGGCCTCCATGGCCTCATATTTGGCTGCGTTGCGGCCGGTATCCACTGCCATTTCCTTCATCATACCGGCGTCGATGGCCCAGTAGCAGGCACCCAGGTAGCTCCAATATTCTTCGGCCTGGGCGCGCGTAGCAGGATCCAGATTGTGGCGGCCGCTGCAGCTCTCCAGGGCTTCATAGCTCAGCCAGTCGGCCCAGTTGTAATTGCGGTTTTCTGCAGCCAAGGCCTTGTGCTCGTACTTGGTCTCGTTTACGTGGGCCATGAATTTCTCCATGGAATCCCAGCACTCTGCCACAATTTGGGCATCGCCAAACTGCTTCCAGACGGTCCAGGGAACGATAATACCGGCATCGGCCCAACCCAGACGCATCATCTCGTTGCCGTACTGGGCATAGGGGGAAACGCCCGGATAGCCGCCGGTCGGGCTCTGGCTGTCGCGTACGTCCTTCATCCATTTGTGGAAGAAACGGTCCGTGTTGGCAAAGAAGGTACCGGTCTCGGTGAAGACCTGCGTGTCGGCCATCCAGCCCAGGCGCTCGTTGCGCTGGGGGCAGTCCGTAGGAACGGACAGATAGTTGGACAACTGGCCCCAGTAAGTATTGGAAATGAGTTTGTTGACAAGCTCGTCACCCGTCTCGATCTTACCGATTTCCATATCCTGTGCAATGGAGGTAACCGGCACGGAGGCGATGGACTGGAAGCGGACGGGAGCGTCTGCGGTGACCGTAATGTAGCGATAGCCCCAGAAAGAGGTGCGGGGCCGATAAGCCACAAATCCCTGGGCAGGGCCGAAGGTATAAGTCATCCAGATTTCATCGTCGTCTACGCGGAGGTTGCGGCGGTGGGTGCTGCCCTCGGGGCCGTCCATTCCGCGCTTCTCGGCACCGTTGCCGTCGTTCAGAATCTCGGAAGGGCGGCAGATGAGATAGGTGCCCTCGGCAGCATCAAACTCGAAGGAAGGCACGGCGGCGGCATTCTGGCCGAAGTCCACCACCAGCTTCTCCTCGGGATTCAGTTCAATGATGTCTCCGTCCTTGTACTCCCGTTTGATGATAACGGTTCCGTATTCCTTCTCATCCTCATTGTCGGTGATGATGGCACCGGAAACGTTCTTCCAGACATAGATTTTAACCGGATGGAGGGTGATGTCTTCACGCTGGTAAATCTCTGCCCCGTTGTTGGGAAGGATTTCCCCTTCAAACTCCGTATTCACTTCCGGGGTCTTGAGCAATTCGGGCGTTTCATAGCCCATGGGGCAGCGGGCGTCATATTCCTCGCCATCGAAGATGCCGGCGTGCTGGACGGGACCGGCAATGCCGGCTTTCCAATTCTGGGTATCTGTGCCCAGCTGCACCTTGGTACCATCGGCATAAGTCAGCTCCAGTACGCCGCGGAAGGCGCATTTGCGGCCCTGCATGGTTTCCTTGTCGCCGGTGGTGACAATCTTGTCGGCCCACCAGCCGGGAGTTACCTGCACGGAGAGCACATTCTCCTCTCCGGCCTTTTTCAGGAAGGCGTCCGTGATGTCATACGTAAAGGAACGCTTGGTCTTGGCAAAATGGGTAAAGCCAGGCTTGAGCACTTCCTTTCCTACCAACTGTCCGTTCAGGAAGAGGTCGTAGACGCCCAGGCCGGCCGTCATCCACACAGCCTTGGTCACTTTCTTTTCGTTGGTGACCGTAGAGAGGAACCAGTTGGAACCGCGGGCACTCTTGTAGCCTTCCAGACCGGGTCCCTTGGCAATGGGGGCATCCACCACAGAAATCCACTGCGACGCATTCCAGGCCTCATTTTCCAGGGGATCGGTAAGGATTCCCACCTGGTTGGACGGGGCGGGCTTCCCACAGGAAACCACGGCCAGGGCCAGGGCCCATATCACTAACAGTCTCGTATGCATAGCCTATTTCATTTTAAATACAAACGTGGGATCCAGGGGATAACGGCCGAAGTCCTGGCCGAAGAGGGACAGGCCGCCGTTGCCGGCAGGAACGCTGAAGCGGACGGTGACGGTGCTCAGATCCATTCCCTTGGCTTCGTTCACGGGAAGGTCTACCTTCACCAGCTGGCCGTAGGAACCGGCCTCGCGGATGTAGCGCACATTAGGCTGGGCGCCCCAGGAAAGGATGCCGCGGTGGTCGGCCGGGCAGTCTTCCAGACGGGTTGCCGGGCCCAGGTCATATCCCTCGATGCTTACCAGGACGGTGGAAGGCCAGGGCTCGTCGTCCGTCATGGCGAAGGAGTTGAGCGACTTGCAGTGGTCGAAGGTGCCGCCGCCCAGCATGAAGTCTCCCTGGATGTCGTTGCCGGCCACATCCTTGCCGAAAATCTCGCGGGAAGAGGCCTCGAAAATGAGCTGGGCCGATGCCACCTTGTCCAGGTCCAAATCCTTGGGAAGCTTTACCTTGTATTCGAAATAGCCGTGGCCGAAGCCGTTCAGCTTGAGGCCGTCCATCACGGAGGAATGGCCGTTGGACCACTCCTGGGCCGTATAGGAGCTCACCGGGAAGCTCACTACCCTGACGCCTTCGGGGCCGGTGCCCTTCTTGACGCGGAAGGTAGTGAAATTGCGATGAAGCACGGTGCCATCGGCCTTCTTCAAGATGTAGCGAAGCAGATACAGACCCTTTTCTTCGGGGATGGCCACGCGTACCTTTCCGGCCCGGCAGTTCATGTAGGGCTCGAAAGCGACGGGCTGGGAATCGTTGCTGTAGGAGGCGAAGTCTCCCAGGGTGTTCCAGCCCACCAGCTCGGTCTCCAGGGTAAGGCCACCGGGATTCTCATCCGTCATGAAGGAGGCCACGAAGGGAATCTCCAGCACTTCCCCGCCCTGTACCTCGGAATAGAGGTAACGCTCCGGGGAAATGTAATACTTGCTGTGGAAATCGGCCAGGGTCATGCCGGGCACCAGGTCTCCCAGACCGTCGATCTTGGGAGAACGGTCGTACTGCACATAGCCGTTCCACTCGTTGATAACGTCGTGGTGTTCCGTATACAGCCAGCCGGCGCAGCCGGGATGGCGGCGGAAGGCATCCATCATGATGTGGTAGTCCCAGGTAAAGTCTACGTCTCCGGAACTGCCGTCATAGCCCCATACGTCACCGCATTCGCTGTTGATCATGGGAGCACCGTCCTGAACGTTGTCGCCAATGAAGTTGAAATGGCTGCCGGGATAGGTATTGCGCTCATATTCGGCAATTCTCTCCTCCCAGAGGAAACCACGCACGTAAGCGTGCCAGGAGTTGATGTCCGTCTCCACGTGGTCGTTCAGGCAGGCGGAGTTGTCCTCGGCCAGGCGGGAAGGATCCAGTTCCTTGGTAAGGCGGTGCATGTCCCGTACCCATTCCTGGGTCTCAGGTTTGTACACGCCATCGGTCTGCAGACCCCAGGTCTCGTTGAAATTCACCCAGGCGAAGATGGACGGGTGGTTGTAATCCCTTTCCACCTGAGCCCGGAAGCAGTGCTCCCAATCGGCCTTGGCTTCCTCGGTGGGGGCGCCCCAGAAGTTGGGGGTATCGGCCATGATGAGGAGGCCCAGTTTATCGGCCCAGTACAGTTTGCGGGGCACTTCCACCTTAATGTGGATGCGGTTGCCGTTCAGACCCAGTTTCTTGGAAATCTCTATCTCGTTCCTCATGAACTCGTCCGAAGGGAAGGTGTAGAAGCCTTCCGGATGGTAACTCTGGTCCAGCGTGAGCTGCAGATACAAGGGCTTGTTGTTGAGGGCCACGTAGTTGTAATCGGTTCCGGGGAGCTTGGCCATGCCCACCTTGCGCTGGCCGAAGTACGTGTTCACCTGGTCCACCACCTTATCCACCGAGCAAAGGGAAGCTGTCACTTCGTAGAGGAAGGGATCGTCAATATCCCAAAGGTGCTGGTTCACGATGGGCACCACAAAGCTCATTTCCTGGGCACCTTCGTCGATGGGAGCCTCGAAGGCATCCTGACCGCCGGTGTTGAAGACCAGGCGGAAGGAACCTATTTCATCGGCCGGGTAATCCAGGACGAGGTCCACCTTTACCGTGGAGGCGTCGATGTCCGGAGTGAAGTGCAGGGACTTGATGAAGTTGTAGCCGCGGGCCTCCAGATAAACGGTCTGCCAGATGCCGCGGGCGTTGCCGTAGCCCTGCTTGCCGTACAGATGGGCGTCGCTGTAGGTATCGTCCACTTTCAAGACCAGCGGATAGGTACTGCCCGGCTTCACGTTCTTGAGTTCGAATTCGAAGGGCGTATAACCGCCTTCGTGATAACCCAGGCTTTCTCCGTCCAGCCAGGCTTCGGTCTGCCAGTCAGACGCACCGACCACCAGGAACACGCGCTTTCCCTTCCAGGAACGGGGGATGGTGATGTCGCGGCTGTACCAGGCGATGTCGCCTTTGTCTTCCACCTCCGAAAGGGCACTGCCCCAGGGGAAGGGAACCAGGATGCGCTGGTCCAGGTTGTTTTCTTCAAAACCGAAGTTCCAATAGCCGTTCAGGTTTTCCCATTGCGGGCGTTCAAAGTCCGGACGGGGATGCTCCGGAAGAGGGATATTTTCCACAACTTTGGGGGCGCAGGCACCCAAAATGAGCATCACGGACAGAAGCAGACAAGACCGTTTCATAAATAATTTAAGAAGTTAATAGTATAGACTATAAAGTTAGCGCTTTTTCGGCCAATTACAAAATATTTTCTACCTTTGTTCTGTCACTAAAACTCCCTTTTTTATGAAACATCCCGTCATCGGCCTCTGCCTCCTGGGCAGCCTTATCCTCTTCTCCTGCAATCCCAAAACACAAGTGAGCGGCAGCTGGACCTTGAGTCCCCAGCCCCGCAGCGTGGTGGAGAACGGGGAATCCTATGTGGTAAAGAAAGCTTTGCCCGCCGGAGTCAAGACCTGCCTGGACGCCACTCTGGGACAGGAATTGAAGCCTTTCCAGCAGGCCGAATGCTACCGCCTGGACGTCACCGGCAAGGGCATTACCCTTACCGCCGCCACGGAAGTGGGAATCCTGAGAGGGATGCAGACTTTGGAGAAAGCCCTGCCCGCTTCTTTGGGGGCCGATGAAGTGGCGGTGCTTCCCGGAGCTACGGTCTTCGACTATCCGGAGTTCCCGTACCGCGCTTTCATGCTGGACTGCGGCCGGCATTTCTTCCCGGTGGAGACCGTCAAGAAAGTGATAGACATCCTGGCCCTGCACCAGATTAACGAATTCCACTGGCACCTGAGCGAAGACCAGGGCTGGCGCCTGGAAATCAAGAAATACCCCAAGCTCACCGAGGTGGGCTCCTGGCGGGCCGGAAGCCCCGTTCCCGGGCAGAAAGGCCATGACGGCGTGCCCGTGAGCGGCTTCTACACCCAGGAAGAAGTCCGGGACATTGTGGCTTACGCCGCCACCAAGGGGATAGAAGTCATTCCGGAGATTGACCTGCCCGGCCACATGAAGGCCGCGCTGGCCTCCTACCCTGAACTGGGCTGCACCGGCGGTCCCTACGAGGTGGCCTGTGAATACGGCGTGCTGGACGACGTCCTCTGTGCCGGCCGCGAGCATACGCTCCAATTTGTGCTGGACGTGCTGGACGAGGTCATGGACCTCTTCCCTTCCCGCTACATCCACCTGGGCGGCGACGAATGCCCCAAGGTGCGCTGGGAGGCCTGCCCCCATTGCCAGGCCAAGATCAAAGAACTGGGCCTGAAGGCCGATGGGCATAAATCGGCCGAAGAACTGCTTCAGTCCTGGTTCATGGACCAGGCGGTCGCCCATCTGGAAGCCCGGGACCGCCGGGCCATCATCTGGAACGACGTGCTGGTGGATTGGAGCAACGAGGTCATTGGAGCCCCGTCCCGCAAAGCCGTCATCGCCGGCTGGATGCGCCCCGTTTCTACGGATATCGCCGTCCGGGAGGGCTACGACGCCATCCTCTGCCCGGTGGGCCATCTGTACCTGAGCGCTGGCGACGGCAACGCCCTCAAGGGAGAAGCCTACTTCCGCCGGGTCTATGACCTGAACGTGAAGCCGGAAGGCCTCACCCCGAAGCAGCAGGACCACATCCTGGGCGTGGAAGCCTGTCTCTGGAGCGAGCGTGTGCCCAACGAACAGGACCTCCTGTGGAAACTGCTCCCCCGCCTCGCCGCCGTCTCCGAACTCCAGTGGAGCGCCCCAGAAGGCAGAAACTATGAGGGCTTCCTCCCTCGTTTGCAGAGAATGGAAGCCCTCTATACAGCCCGCGGATGGAACTGGAATCCAGCGGAATAACTATTTATAATAGAAGCAGGCCGGCGGAATGGACTTGAATTCGTTCGTTCCGGGGGCACACCAGTACCAGCTGAACGCCTCCCCTTCATAATCCTCGAAATACAGGATCTTGAAGGGATGCAGGCCTTTCTCCAGCGGAATCTCGCCATAGGCCGATACTTCCGAGTGCGAACCGTCGTTGTTCACCACCCGCACCCCGTCGATGTACAGGGCGCTGCCGTCGTCACTCCGGGTCTCGAAAGTCCACACACCCGTAATGGGGATGTCAATGTAGCCGAAGAAGGTATAGGCGAAATGGTCCTCCCGGTGTGTTCCCGCAATGGTCGGTTCCAGGATGATGCCGGTTCCCTCGGCCGGATCGCTTTCAATCTGCGAGAGAAGCGTGAAATTGGCCTCGTGGTAGGTGTAACGGCATCCCGGCTTCAGGTCTTCCCTATTGGCCGATGGATGGAAAAACAGCTTATGGGCCGTCTGGAACACCTTGGGAGAGGGAGGCATGCCTTTCTTGAAGGCCCGGGCACGGATGGCACAGGACTCCGTAAGGATAAAGGGATTCTCGTACAAAGGACTATCCTCCGTGGGTTCGCTGCCGTCCAGCGTGTAGTGGATAGCGGCGCCGGGGGTCTTGCAGCTTAGACTTACCTCGGTCTCGTTCTCAAAGAGGAACAGCTGCCCGTGGATGGCCGGAGGGCAGACGGGAGGATCCTGAGTTAGCGAATAAGGCCTGGGCAGGGCATTCCTTTCGAAATTGGGTTTGCGCGAGAGCTTGAAGCTGAGGACGCCGCCTTCCATAATCTGCTCATAAGTCAGGAAGTGCTCATCGACGGGTTCCCCGTTCAGGAAAACCTTGGAAATATAGGGACGCCTCGGCCTGTCGGCCTTGATGGTGAGCGTCTTTCCATTGCCCAGATGAATCACCGTCTCCTTGAACAGGGGCGCCGTCATCAGATACTGGCCGCTGCCCGGACATACGGGATAAAGGCCGATGGAGGCCATCACATACCATGCACTCATCTGGCCGCAGTCCTCGTTGCCGCAGATGCCGTCAGGACCGGTGGAATAGGTTTCCGTGAGCACCTGGCGCACCACCTGCTGGGAACGCGAGGCCTCCGGAGTCCAATAGAAGAGCCAGGGGAAGTTGTGGTCGGGTTCGTTACCCTGGGCATATTGGCCCACCACACCGCCAATGCCCACCGGATCCACTGTGGTATAGCCTTCCGGCGAATAGGTGAACAGCGAATCCAAAGCATCCTGCAACGGTTTCTCCCCTCCCATGAGGGCTGCCAGGCCACTCATGTCGTGCGGAACGAAGAAGCGGTACTGCCAGGGCGAGGCCTCGGTGTAATCCCGGGAGCCCTTCAGGGGATCAAAGTCCCTTACCCAGGACCCGTCGGCATTCTTGGCCCGCATGAAGCCGGATCCGGGCTCGAAGAGCTCTCGGTAGCGCAGGGACCGGTTGTCGTATTCACCGGCGATGTCATGATAGCCCATGCTTTCCGCCATGCGGGCAATGCACCAGTCGTCGTAGGCGAATTCGAGGGTCTGGGACACCGTCTCTATCTTGAGGTCGGCCGGAATCCAGCCGTACTGGTTGTACAGCTGCGAGGCATTCACATTGTGCTTGTTGGAAGTCACAATCATGGCCTGGAGGGCCCGCTCTCCGTCAAAGGTGCGGATGCCGCGGAGCCACGCATCGGCAATCACCGAAACGGGGTGATAGCCTATCATGCAGGCCGTTTCGTCACTGGCAAGCGGCCAGATGGGCAGTTCGCCCAGACAGTCGTAGTCGTCCAGCAGGGAGTTTACGATGTCGCCCGTCAGTTTCGGGTTAATGATGGTCTGCAGGGGATGCCAGGTGCGGAAGGTATCCCAGATGGAAAGCGTGGAATAGAAATGGTCCGCTCCCTCCAGCTTGACATTCCTGCCTTTCTGGTCGCGGTACAGGCCATCTCCGTCGTCTATGCGGTTGGGCGTCTGGAAGGTGTGGTAGAAGTAAGTGTAGAACACATCTGCCGGGCCGCCTTTCACCTGGATGGTCCCCAGCGCCTCGGCCCAGCGGGCCTGGGCGCGGGCCAGGGCCTCGTCAAATCCCAGGGCCTCGGCCTCGCGGTTTTTGCGGGCCCCTTCCTCGCCGGTTCCGGAAAGGCCGGCCACCATGCAAACCTCTTTGACCTCATCCGGGAAAGTAAAGAGGATTTTACCCGCTTCCACTTCCTCAGCGCTCACAAAAGGCTCGGAGAATTCGGCCGATAAATAAATGTCGCGGTCAATGGCCCAGCCATTTACCCGACGGTGGCCGATGAGCTCTTTCCCCTCCACTCTCAGGGAAACCTGCGTGGGTGTGCACCAGCCTCCCTGGCAATACCGGGCATCCACCAGGATGACGCGCTTGCCGGGCACCTTGAAGGTATAGCGGTGATAACCGGTATGCTCCCAGGCGGTGAGTTCGGCCACCACACTTTCCAACTGCACCTTGTAGTAGCCCGGTGACGCCTCCTCGTTCTCGTGGGAGAATCCCATGGGTCTGGCCTGGTTCAGGCCCGGCGTCACCAGGAAATCGCCCAGGTCCGGACATCCCGTCCCCGAAAGGTGCGTGTGGCTGAATCCCAGGATGGTTTCGTGGTCGTAATGGTAACCGGAAGCCAGGCCGGGATCCGTGTCCGGACTCAGTTGGACGGCCCCGAACGGAACCGTAGCGCCGGGATAGGTATTGCCGGCCGCCGCCGTCCCGTTGAACACGTTCACCTCCTTCATGGGATCCGGAGGACTGGAACAGGCCGCCAACAGAAGCAGACCGAGTATGATTTCTATTCTTTTCATGGCTTAGAGGGATATTCTGAAGCGATAAGTGTATTCTCCCGGAGCAATCAGATACTTCGGCAGCGGGCCGGGACCGCAACTGCCGTTGCCCAGACCTTTCTGGACGCAGTCAAGAGTAAGCACCACCTCCGAGCGGCGGATCTTATCCAGGTCATTTCCGTATTTGACCAGGAACAGGTCCTCGTCCGTATAGTGGAGGGCGCTGAAGTCGAAGCTTCCGTCGGCCGTGAAGGTGACCGTGCGGCCGTCTTCCGTAGCCAGGCGAAGCCAGCGGGTATCGGTACGCTCACCCATGGTCTGGGTGCGCACATAGTGTTCGGCCATGCCGTCCACCGTGTTCTCATAAACACCCAGGAAGGCACAGTCCTTGCGGTCCTGATAGTTCTCCATAGGTCCGCGGCCGTACCAGGAAAGACGCTCAAAAGCGGGATTCAGCAGCATTCTGAGGCCGATTCGGGGCATCTTGAAGTCCTTTCCGGCCGTAAAGTGGGCACTCACATCCACATAGCCGCCGGGGTGAACCTCATAGACCACGCTATAAGGGACTACGGTTTCACCGGTCACGGCTTCCAGGGAGGTTTCCACCTTCAGGACACCGCCCTTTTCCTTATACTGGAATGCGGTTAGCCGGACAGGACTCACCTGGGACTCATCGTTTGCACCCAGGACAAAACGGGCCGCATCGTTGCTGATGTAACGGTACCCGTTGAAGACGGGACCACCCAGCCCGTGCAGTACCTCGTGGCCGTCCAGGCAGAGGCTCAGAAGAGTCCCGTGGAACTTGTCCAGGCGCACGCTCACCTTTTCGTTGCGTGCACAGAGGAAGCGGCCTTCTTCCATGTATACCTTCAAAGGACTGCCACCCAGTTCAGGGGCGTTTGCCAAACGGGCCTTGGCTTTGTTAATCATGAATTCTTCCGCAGCCACCACATGTCCGGAACCGGCCCAGCGGTTTCCTTCCTTCAGGCAAAGTTCCACCTGAAGCGTAACATCCCTGTCCTGTTCCTTCAACACGGAAGCTGGAACGGGAAGGTCAATCTCAAAAGACTTTCCGGGCGCAGTATCCGGCAAGGATATCCGCTGCTCCTTAGAATCCCGGGCCAAAGGCACACCTTCACACAAAAGATGGTATCGGAGTTCCAGTTCATTCAGGTTCAGGGCCGTATAACGGTTCTCCAGGGCCAGACGCAAAGCGTCACGGCCAACCTGTCCAACCATCCTGATCTTCACATACTGGTAGACCTTCTTCACCTGCAGGAGCTTGGGGGTGACACGACGGTCGGCCGTGATGATGCCGTTGCAGCAGAAGTCGTTGTCGTTGGGCACGTCGCCGAAGGAGCCGCCAAAATAGAACTTTCCGTCATGGGCGCCCGGCATCACGATGGCCTGGTCCACCCAGTCCCAGATGCACCCGCCTATCATCCGCACACTCTTGTTCTCAATGTAATCCCAATACTCGGCCAGATTGCCTATGGAGTTTCCCATGGCGTGGGCGTATTCGCAGAGGAAGAAGGGCTTGTCGTTGCCGTTCGTATCCAACTGTGCCATCGCCTCCATGGACGGATACATCTTGGAGTCCATATCGGCCACCTCATTCTGGCCTTCATAATGGATGGGACGGCTGTCCATGGCCTTGATGGCGTCGCGTTCAGCCACTAGGTTGCAGCCCTTGCCGGATTCGTTGCCCAGGCTCCAGAACAGCACCGAAGGGTGCAGACGGTCGCGGCGGACCATCCGCACGGCGCGGTCCACATAGGCCGGCCCCCAGGAAGGCGTGTCGCTGAGGGTAAAGTTGCCGTGGCATTCCACGTCGGCCTCATCCATGACGTACAGGCCGTACCAGTCGTAGAGGGCATACATCTTGGGGTCGTTGGGATAATGGCTGGTGCGCACGGCGTTGAGGTTGTGGCGCTTCATAAGCACGATGTCCTCTATCATGCAATCTACCGGAACGGCTTTGCCATGAACCGGATGAATGTCATGGCGGTCAGCCCCCTTCAGATAGGTAAGTACATTGTTGACGTACAGTTTGTTATTGCGGAATTCCACCTTCCGGAAGCCGTGCTTGAAAAAGGTGCACTCGTGCAGTTTTCCTTTCCAGTCGTAAACCGCCAGACGCACGGTATAGAGGTAAGGCTTTTCGGCACTCCAGAGTTTGGGGTCCGATACGGTAATCTCGGCGCCCTCCCCTACTTTCTTGCCGTCCTCGTCGTAAAGGGTAACCACCGCCTTTCCTGCGGTCTTCACCCGGGTGGAAAGCGTGACGGAGGAAAGGTCATCGGCAAAGACACTCTCCGTTTCAATGTCCTCCACATGCGCCCAGGTACGAGCCATCAGATAGACATCCCGGTGAATGCCGCCAAAACGGAACATATCCTGGTCTTCTAGATACGAGCCGTCACTCCATTTGTACACCTCGACCGCCAGGGTGTTATTTCCCACATTCACGTAAGGCGTGATGTTGAACTCGGCATCGTTGTTGGAACCCTGGCTGTAGCCCACTTTCCTTCCGTTCACCCACACGTAGAAGGCCGAATACACACCGTCAAAATGCAGGTATATCCTCTGGCCGCCCCATTCCTTGGGCACGATGAAATCCCGGCGGTAAGAACCCACGGGATTGGGTTCCTTCTCCATGGTATAACCCCGCTGGGGCTGGATAAAAGGAGGATTGTTCATGAACGGATAAGTCACATTGGTGTAGAGCGGGGTGCCATATCCCTTCATTTCCCAGTTGGAGGGGACCTCAATTTCGTCCCACTGGCTCACGTCATACGAAGGCTTATAGAAGGCCACCGGGCGCTCCTCGGGGGCCTTGACCCAGTTGAACTTCCAGGTTCCGTTGAGAAGGATGTAGCGGCTGGAGGAAGTACGCTCCCAAGGATGCTCATAAGCGGCATCGGCCACCATTTCTTCCTCCGTGGCATAAGGGATGAGCGTAGGGTGGCCGGGGGCCTTGTTCACGGCAAACACTTTTTCGTTCTCCCAGTCGTTGGTAGAGGAACTCTTGGGACCCATGAAGTCAATCTTCAGGGCCGATTCGCGAATGCGCCAGCGCTGGAGTGGACTGCCCGTATCGGCCTTAAGCTGCCAGACAGTATCACCGAAACTAGCCTCTTTCCTGACACCCAGCACCATACCGGTGGCCACGCTCGTCAGCGTATAAGTCCCGTCACTGTGACGGGTAATCTGCCACATCTGGTTGGGGTTTTTCAGTTCGTGGGTCCACTGGATCACCGGCTCTTCCTTTTCCCCGCCCCCATTGTCCAGGGCCATGAAGGAATAGCCGTTTATCAGCTGATACGTGTCCTTTCCCTTAGGTATGATTTGCCAGACCTGGCCGGCATTTCCGGCTTCCGGACGGCTCAGCACCAAGGCTGTTTCATTCTGGACGCTGCCCTGGTTGTCCAGCACCAGGTCATCGGCGGCAAAAAGCTCATAGGTCTTCTTCCCGTCAAAGGTCTGGGCCTGCGCCAGAGCTGCCACCCAAAGGAAGCACAAAAGCAAGCGTGAACGTAATCTGTTCATATTCAATTCTTTAAACATTTATCCCCTTTCTTTTTCGGGTAGGGGAACTACTTTTACTCTCTGATTATCAGTCGTTTTCCTCCACGGTAACGCCTACCGGAACGGTATAGCTAACCTCCTGGCCCTGCCGCTTGACGGTAATGGGGCCGTAAGGGGTGGGCTGGGTTACCTCCACCCATTCCAGACCGGCCGGAATCTGGGGGGCAATCTTGACTTTTCGATAGCCGGGCTCCAGGGCCACAATGCCGCCCAGGGCCTGGTAGAACCAGCTGCCAATGCCGTTGAAGCAATTGTGAAGGCGGCTGCGGCGGCCGTCCCAATGCTCCCATACACCAGTAGCGCCGTTATCTATCATATGCAGGTAACCGGGATAGCCGTGCTGTTTGAGCATTCCGTACATCCAGTCGCATTCCCCGGCCCTGGTCACCCATTCCGTCAGGACGGGAATCCCCACCAGACCAGTGGCCAGATGGCCGTTATACAGGGTCTCCGTGCGTTCCTTCAGCTTGGCAACCACCTGCTCCTTCAACCCGTCCGGCACCACGCCCACGAGCAGCGGATAAATCATATCCACCTGGCTGCCGGAGGCATAGAGGCCATCATGATAGAAGGTCTCGTGAATCCTCTTCCGCAGGGCTTCCAGCCGCTGCCGGTAACTGGCCTCATCGGCCTCCAGATTCATAGCCTGGGCCATCCGGACCAGCTCCTCATAGCTTTGGGCCAGGGCGCAATTGTTCACCAGATCAATGGATTCCGGGTCCTGCACATTCACACCTTCGGGAGCCGCCCAGTCTCCCAGATACCACCAGCGGTAAGGCGGAGTGGGGGGCGTAGGCCACTGCTTCAGGAGGCCGTCCACGGTATAGGCGTCTACGTAATCCAGCCAGTGCTTCATATTGGGATAAAAGCGCTCCATGGGACGCGTATCGGCATAATTCATATAAACCCTCCAGGGAGCCTGGACGATGAAACTGCACCAATAGGGACCGCCGCCTGCCTTGTAGGGATTGGGGGCCGTGTGAGGCAGGCCACCGTCTTCTTTCTGGGAATCGGCCCAGGCCTGGAGCCAGTTCAGGAAGAGCGGGCTCACACCGGCCACCGTCTGAAGGGATTGGGCCGATGCATTGCCGTCTCCTCCGTAGCCCAGCCGTTCAATGCTGGCGCAGTCCACCATATAGCCGTCGAAGGCCAGGTTCTCCATGGTCCGGAGCACCAGGTCGTGGATGGCGTTGAGTTCGGGGTCGGAGCTGCTGAAACTGGCGCCCGTCGCAAAATCCGTACGCATCCGGTAAGCCTGCAACTCCTCGGGAGCTTGTTTCAGGCCTTCAAACAGCACATAGCGGAAGATGTGGTGATTGAAGCAATTCTGGAAATGGTCCCCTTCCCCGGCGGCAATAAACACGTCATAGCCGCAGATCTCGGGGTCAAAATCCACGGCTGAAGCATCACTGTAGGAAATCTTCACCGAGTCTCCGGGCTGAAGTCCCGGGAACTCTACGTCCATCAGGGCGTTGACCACCTTCCCGAAATCGGCCAGCCAGCGGCCTTCTCCCTGGGATTCCAAAGAAACCGGCGTCACAATTTCCTGGATCCGGCAAGGCTCGCACATCTGCATGCTGGCCTTTATGCCTTCTATCCGGACCACGTCCACCGGGGCCCATTCAGGCTTGGCCCTGTTATCCAGGAGTTCGCCCCCGAAGCCGTGCGGCCGCCAGTCACCCAGATCGGAATAGCCGTTCCAGCCGCCTTCCCAGGAGGCATCGGTCCAGACCTGCGGTTCTCCGTCCACATCCAGTTCGGCCTTTACCAGGGCGCCGTCATAAACCGCGTCGAAGGTGGCCTTTTTATACCAGCCTGAACCTATGGCCAAACACAATTCGTTGAAGCCTTTCCTGATCAGATGGCTTACATCATAGACCACAATGAGGGAGCGCTTGTCAAGCTGGGAAACAGCCGGCTGCAGCACGGCATCCGACACCTTTTCCCCATTCAGATAGGCCTCGTGATAACCCAGGGAATTCACGTACAGAAGGGCTGTTCCGGTCTTTTTTACCTCGAAATCCTTGCGCAGGAGCGAAGCCCTCCCCTCTCCGGGAACGGCACCAATGTATTCTCCTTTCAGCCGGTCATCGCCAATAATGCCCACTCCCAGGCGCTGCCAGGGACTCCAGGCCGATACCTTGCCTTCCCCATTCCAAACACGCACCCGCCAGCGGGTCTGCTGCCGGGACATCAGCGGCTGCCCGGCGTAAGGAACCATCACCTGCCGGTCACTGTCCACCTTACCGGACTTCCATAGCTCCGGTCCCACTTCTATCTCGTAGGCAGCCTGTTGCATGGGTTTATCAGAAGCAATCTTCCAACTGAAATGCGGCTGGGCGCTGTCAATACCCAGCGGTTCCACCAGTCCTTCACAGCGCAGGTCATACACCTCAAAGGAAGGCTGGCAGGCGGCCAGGGCCAGCAGGACTGCGATAGCCATGCGTGGAAATAACTTATTCATAACCAAATATTTATCTATTTACCCATAGGCGTTTTAACCCAGGGGAAATCTGTTATATTCTTTTCTATCAATCATTTACACCCACGGACATTATACTCACAGGGCCCAGAAGACCCGAGGTTTGCAATTCATCCGAGGCGGTCCAAGGCTGGATGTTGGTCCAGGTTCCCCGCTTAGCCTCCGGCAGGGCTTCGTCCGCTATGAGGCGGTTGCGCCAGTTGTTATAGACGGTCACTTCCAGCGTATTCTCCCCTTCCTTCACCAAACGGCTGATATCCAAACTGTAAGGGAAGGTCCAGACGCCTCCGGCGGGTTGGCCGTTCACTTTCACATCGGCCACCACCATTACCTCTCCCAGGTCCAGCTTCACGCAGGAAGAGGCCGGGAGGGAGAACTGAGTCTTGTACACGGCATAGCCTGAGTAGTATTTAACCTGGGGATCCGTGCTTTGACTCCAGTCCGAGAGCGTTTCAAATGTCCGGGTAAATCCGGCATTTCCGGCCGATGGAGCAAAGTCCACGGTCCAGGGTTTCTCCACGAAAACAATCTCCGTGGGGTTCGCTGCCTCCGGAAGGGTGGCCTTGCCAAACACCACGAACAGGCTCTGGAGCGCTTCCAGTTTCAGGGTCTTTCCATCCCAGGCCCGGCATTCACCGGTAAGCGGATCCCAAAGCTGGGGCTTCAGGCCGTCCGGAACCCGGAACTCAGGAAGCACTTCCACCGGTTCTTCCTCCTGGTTGGCCACAAAATAGATTTCGCCGGCCTTGTCCAGCGTCCGGTGGAGGAAGGATACGGAGCCATCTCCTCCGTATTGGAAATCGGGCTCAACGCCCAAATTGTTCAGGACTGTCTCCAAGCCCACGCCGTCGGCTATGGTCAGCGGCTCCATCAGGGCGGCCAGTTCCTTTACGCGGGCATCGGCCTCCCCATAATTCTGCAGGCTGGGGGAACGCTGCGGGAGCGGCCCCAGGACGGGAAGGCCCTGTTTCTCAAAGTCATAAATGCATTCCAGCATCTCCGGACGCATGGTTTCCTGCTTGGGAAGCACCAGCACGCGGTATTCCATGCCGCTGTCCAGCACCAGCTTTCCGTTCCGGACCCGGGCGTGGTTCTTGAGAACATCGGCATTGATGTAATCGAAGGAATAGCCCTTGGGCAATTCCGGGTCGCACACGCCCGTCATCTTGGGCGCATCTTCGCCGATAAAATAAGCCACATCGGCCACATACCGGCCCTGCTGAAGCATCCAGTTGCAGCGGCGGAGGTAGGTTACGAAGGAACCCATCCCATCGTACCAGCTGCTGTTGCGGTTGAATTCGTTGCCGAACCAGGCGGCCTTGCCGGGCTGGCGGTCATCGGCCTGCTGGATATACAGATGCAGGAGCGTGGCGTTGATGCCTTCGCAGAAGAAACGGTCCACGCGCTGCTTCATCATGCGCGGATAGCGGCTCCAGGGATTGCCGGCCGCCGTGCAGGATTCGGCCCAGATGCGGTTTTTGCCGTAGATATGGCCGCAGGAAGAGGCCGCCCGGTTCTCTATGTCTCCCAGGGTGCCTTCACTCCAGTATTCGCCGGCTATCTGGTCGCTCTGGCCTCCATATAGCAGGAATTCGCTGGGGAAGCCCCAGTGGCCGTAGCATTCCAGCCAGGTTTCCAGGCCATCCTTGTGCGCCAGCTCCCGCAGAGCGCCTACGTAATCGTAGGCCACGCGGTCGGCCACCAGGCGTCTCAAATCCCACAAAAAGCGGTCACTCTTGTCCATACTTCCCACAACAACACCCTGCAAAACAGGAAGATAGGGAATGGGATTATAACCATAGGTTTGTTCAAAGACTTCGGCCATATCGTCCGTCCAGTTCTGGCTGCCGGTCTCATAGCTGTCTTCCACCACCACCTTCCAGGTGCGGCGATCTTCTGCCGGAATGCGGCGCAGGAGTTCGCCCACAAACGCGTCGTAATGCTCTGCCAGATATCCCTTGCTCATCTTGTCCACTTCCAGTCCCGTGCCTTCCGGAACGGCCGGAGAATTGGGAACGCCGGTGCTCTCCATATAGCTGGTGAGCACGGTCCACTCCCCTTCCGGAACCTTCCAGACCAGCTTGCCATCCTTCAGCTGCGCCGTCAGGTCTACCAGGGCCGATGGATCCACGTACAGGTTGGTTGCATCGGATTCGGCCGGGGTCTCCCACATATAGTAGTCCCACAGCGGAAGCGGCTCCTGGAACATCCGGGCCAGGGATTTGTCGGCATACCGGTCCACCACCGAAATGTCGGACAAAGTAACGGTAAAGCTATCGTCCGAGGGTTCATCCATCACCAGTTCAAAGCTGGTGGCCGTCTGCGCGGGCAGGGCCAGAAGATAAGGAGCCAGCGGCTTGAAGCCGGTATTGGGATTGTGGTTATGGCGGTCGTAGTCGAAGGCCAGGAGTTCTTCCCCGTCGGCCAGGAAACGCAGCGGAGTCCAGCTGTCTCCCGTTCCTTCAATCTTCATGGAGCGCACCGGGAAAGGCTTGCTAAGACGGAAAACCTGGCGGGTCGCCTTTCCCTCCCGAGTCTGGAAAGTCCAGGACTGGGATTGCCCCTTCACGGTAGGATAGGCCTGGATGCGGATGATCCGGTCTTCGGCCACAGCCGGGAGCGAGAGCTGCTGCTCCTGTCCGTTGCCCTTAACCGTCTGGAAATGGGCCTCCACATATTTCATGCTCTGCTCCGGAGTAACCCAGGGCCCGCCGGACTGGCTCCAGCCCGGGCAGTTGAACATGCCCAGCTCAATATCCAGATCGGCCGCCGTCTTCATGGCGGTGTGGGTAATGTCCCACCACTCGTCCGAGAACAGCGGCACGCGCATTTCGGAATCGTCGTCCGTAGACTGATTGCCAATGAAGGCACGGGTGATGCCCACCCGCTTCATGGCTTCCAGGTCCTTGACAACGCCTTCCTTGGAGATGTTGTTGTCCAGCCAATACCAGTACACGGCCGCCCGGATGGAATCCGGCGGGGTCTGGAAACCTTCCTGCACCCTCTGCCAGGGATTCTGGGTGCAAGCGGTCAACAGCAGGAACAAAGGGATCAGACGTCGTTTCATAGTCTTTTCACGCCTTTAGGTAGTTTGACGGAAGATTTCACGCTGCCATCGGCCTGTTTCTCGTGCCGGACGCTGATTATGCCATACGGGGTGGGGAAAGTGCCTTCGGCCCAATCCAGATTGCCCAGATGCGGTTCTATACGCACCTCGCGGAAGCCCACGCCCACTGGCTGGATGCCCAGAACATGCTCGCTTAGCCACGCCGTGGGACCGGAGGCCCAGCCGTGGCAGAAACTGTGACGCAGGCCCACGTAGCAATAGGCACCGCCATCGGCATGGATGTCAAACTTGCCCTCGGGAACCACCTCGTCAATGCGGCCGGCATTTTTGGCGTCGTTGAAATTGAAGTCTTCCCAGAAGGTGGTGGCGCCCAGCTCCAGCATCCGGCCCCAGTAGGCCGATATCAAATCCATGGCTTCGGCATAATGCCCGCTTTTGGCCAGCGCCTCAAGCAGGTAATAGCCCATGAAGGAGGTAAATTTCTCCGGTCCGTTTTTAAGGATCAGGGCCGATGCTTCCTCCGCATCCACCATCCCCTGGATGGACAGAAGGGCCGCGGCCTGGCTGTTGCCCACGGTGTCCGGGACATATTCCCGGAGCTTGCCGGCAGCCTCCGTGCATTCCTGTTGCAGGGCGGCATCCCCCAGCCAGGCTGCCATATCGGCCCCGGCTTCCAATGCGCGCACACTCAAAGCCTGCAGGCCGGCGTGGATCACGTCCGGCAGGTCGTTGGAAGGCCAGTCTATGAATCGGCCCTCCTTGTAATTCTCCCGCGAGCCGTCCAGGTTGGCCATCACGGTATGCAGCAGTTCCTTCAGATAAGCCTGCTGTTCCTGCAGGTAAGCCTTATCCCCATACCACTGGTAAAGATGGTGTTGAAGGACAATCCACCAGAGGGAGTAGGAGCAGATGCCGTTCATCCAGTCGTCGGAAGGGGTCTTGTCCCGCACGTAGTCTAGACTCTTCTGCACCACGGCCTGGTTGCCGAAGACCGTGTTAAGCGTCATGATCTCCGGATGCATGTCCCCCATCCATACCAGGCGGTCGCGCTTGATGCCATCCCACAGATAGTCCTGCATGCAAAGATGCACGGTATAGGCACCGGTTTGCCAGATTTGGTTCAGGCGCTCGTCGGAGCAGGTGAAACTGCCCTCATACGGCACGTCCCGGTACTTCGAAATGGCCCTCACGGCCACAACATCCACATCTCCCCCGTCTCCGTCCACCAGTTCCAGGCGGGCGAAACGGAAGCCGCTGTTCCCGTATTCGGCCACGCCCAACCAGGGAACGGAAATCTCCATATCCCGCATGGCGTGGTCGTTGGTGGCGGTGGTTCCGGGAGCATCCACGCTGCTGAGCGCCTCACTCACGGACTCTCCCAGCACCAGACGGAAGCGGACCTTCTTGGAGCCGCCCATGCTGCGCACAATCTGGATGCCGCCCTGGATTTCCTTGCCGAAGTCCAGAACTACATAACCGCCTTTATCGAAGGTGGTGTAACCGGGCTCGTCGGTGGAAACCTGGCCCACGTAGGGTTCCAGGAGATGATCGGCCTTCTGTACCGGGCCTTGCGTGCAGACGATGCGCACCGGGGTCAGATACTCCGTTACAAAACCGGAATCGGCCGGTCCGGAAGGCTGTACAGGACTGTTGCAGGCGCTAAGCAACGCCAGCGAGACGGCCAGCAAGGGGAATAGGAATCTTCTCATGCTATAAGTAAAAATTCACACCCACACCTATTATGTGCTGGGCGGGTTTTCCGTTGTGCGTATAGTAAAAGTAATAAGCCTCCAGTTCCATCCAGGAGGTCACATCGTAAGTGCAGGCCACATAATGGCGGGTTCTCTTCCAGGTATCCCAGGTGAATACCTCGATGGCCAGATACGGTTTCCAGTGGGTGCCGGGAATGGCGTATTGCACCTTCAGGAGGGAACGCAGCACGTTTCCCTGCGTCCCCTTGGACGGCGTCCAGGAATGGACATAGCGTTCCCGGATGGAGACCGAAAGCGGCCCCCTGGTGAGCGTACCTTTTAAATCCAGAAGCAGTTTGTGCGTAAGGGCCTTCGATGCATCCATCAGAAAGTCGTATGCCACATCGGCCTTGAGCCAGGGCAGAACTTTCACACCCAGGGTGGTACGGGTGTACCAGCAGTCGAAGTAGCGGTACTGCAGATTGTCGTGTTCGAAGTAGAAACTGCCGAAAATGGGAGTATTCTTAAAATTGTGGTTTATCTCGAAAAACTCCCAGCCGCCAAAACTCCAGCCCTCCGGAACTTCATCCTGGGCCCAGGCCTTGCCCCCGCTCAACAGGAGCAAGCCCAGCACGGCCATGATATGGAGTTTCTTACTCAAAACGGAACCAGTCTATGTCAAACAGTTCAATCGGGCTTTTCCAGGAGCCCCAGTCCCCCGAGAAGGTGAACCAGAGGGCCTGGGGGCCTTCCTTATACTCGTCCAATTCGCACTCCAGGGTCACCCACTCCCCTTTCCCGGCAGGGACATCCACTCCGGCAATTTCCCCGTAGAAAGACTGGTCCTGGCGGACAGCTATGTAGCCTCCGGCCAGGGAACGGACCCGGATGGTAAACTTGGTGAGGCCGGCCGGAAAGTCCACATACTTCCAGGCGGCCTTGCTGCCATCCAGGATACCGGAAAGGATTTCCCGGTTCTGGGTTTCGAGGCGCACGTGGGGGCCTCCGTTCATCAGGCAGACGCGGGCGGCATCGATGGTACTGGTGGCCGGAATGGGTTTTCCGGCGCCCTGGGAGGTCATTTCCACCTCATTGATGGTGCCGTCCTCGTTAAAGGTGATGGGCTCTATGCAGGCCTTGCGCAGTTTGCTGGAATGGTGGGTGGAACGGTGATACAATACGTACCACTGGCCATTGAATTCCACAACGGAACCGTGGTTGTTCCAGACATCGGGGTCGCAGCCGTTGCTGTCGATGATGACGCCCTTGTACTCGTAAGGGCCGAAGACATTGCGGGACATGGAATAAGCCAGGCAGCTGGGCATATTCTGGCGGCTGACGGCGGCATACACATAATAATACCAGCCGTCCCGCTTGAACACGTAGCTGCCCTCGTGGAAGTAGTGCTCGTCTTCCGTCACCAGGTCCTGGTGCAGCGTAGACATATCCAGGGACTTCATATCGGCATTCAGTTTGGCTCCCTGGGCGCCGAACTGGTCCCAGAAATAATACGCCTGACCGTCGTCGTCAATGAACACGGTGGGGTCGATGCCCCTGATGCCTTCTATCTGCTTGCCCTGAACGAAGGGCCCGGCGGGAGAATCGGCCACCGCCACGCCCTCGGTCCATTCGGAGAGGTCGTAATACAGATAGTACTTTCCATCCTTCTCCGCAATATCCGGAGCATACAGGTCTGCATCGCTGTAGGAAACCTCGTCATAGGGGCCCTTGGTGGCAAAAATGTTGGGATGCAGCGTCCAGTGCAGCATATCGTCCGTAGACAGCAGGTGATGATAGGCCGAACACCACAGATCCAGATTCAGATCCAGCGAACAGGCCACATACAGTCTCCCGTCTATGACTTTAGCACTGGGATCGGCCATATAAACGCCCATGGGGCAGATGGGATTGTAGCCGAATTCACCGGCCTGCACCGGCTCCCGGTCCTCCTGGAGAACCACCGTCACTCCCGGCTGCTGCCCTTTGCAGGAGAACAGGAGAAGCAGAAAAAGGATGTAGGTAAGTTTCTTCATAGTTTTACTTTTACGTAAAGGACGCCATGAGGCGGAATGTTATAGGTTGCTTCGGTAGGGATGTCTTTCTGGCGCCAGAGGTCGCGGACGGTATCGGCTTTCACTCCAATCCTCTCCAAAGCCCCCTTCAGGTAAGTGGGTACGGAAGACTCGTTCAGGTTGAAGATGCCGATGGCTTTGCCGCCGTCGGCCAGGTCACGGCTCCAGATCTGCATGCCGTCCTCGGCGTCATCCCGGTGCGCCTGCTGGCCCAGGACATCCTGGTTCACGGCATTCACCTCGTTGTTGCACAGGAGGTTGAAAGTAAAATCGTCCATCTGGTCAATGGGGCAGCCGATGAGCATATTGGCCGCCTGCAGGGACCAGAGGCTGATGTGGGTGTACTGCTCGTCCGGAGTAAGACGGCTGTCGCGCAGGTTGTCGCTCCAGCCCACCTTGCCCACTACCAGCATGTCGGGGTCGTTCCAATGGCCGGGACCGGCATAGGGATACAACTCCAGCTGGTTGCTGAAACCAATGCCGGACATGGAGCCCCATTCATCCCGGATATCCCCCGTGGTACGCCAGGAATTGGCATCTACAAAAGCGCCCCACTCCCACACGTTGGCCATACCGTACTGGCACAGGGAGTAGAAAATGTCGCGGGGCTGCTCCCGCAGATACTGCTGCATCTTCATATAGGGACGCATATACGCGGCCGTAGAATGGTCTTTGCTGGGATTGAACACCTTGGAATAGCCGCACCAGTCGTACTTGAGGTAATCCACTCCCCAGGAGGCAAATGTCCTGGCATCCTGTTCTTCGTGGTCCAGCGAGCCCAGATGGCCGCCGCAAGTGTGGTCTCCGGGGCTGGAATAGATACCCAGTTTGAGGCCGTTGGAATGCAGCCAGTCGCCCAGGGCCTTCATATCCGGAAACTTCTCGTTGGAGGAAATGGTGCCGTCGGGATTGCGCTCGGCTGCCTCCCAGGCATCGTCAATGTTCATATAGGAATAGCCGTAATCGGCCAGACCGCGGTTGATAAGGGCGGCGGCCGATGCCATCACTTTCTCCTGGGATACGCTCAGCCCCCAGCAGTTCCAGGAATTCCAACCCATGGGAGGGGTAAGGGCAATCTGGGGCCCCACCTTCAAGGTGAATCGGGCCGATGTACTCCCCTTGTCATTAGTGGCAGTAAATACCAGCGGATAGTCCCCTTCCTCCTGGCAGCTGCCACTCAGCACGCCCTTGTCGGGATCCAGGACAACACCCTCGGGAAGACCTTCCACGGCAAATTTCATGGGTTTATCACCCGAGAAAGCCAGGCGGAAGATGACCGGAGAACCGGGGCGTACGCCAAACACCAGCGGACCGTTGTAACGGGGGGTGGCCGGTGCCGGAGGCGTGAGGATATAGGGATTGGAGACAACAGAGGCCAGCAGGTCGTCAAAGTTGTTATCCGTATAGGCAACCTCCACCCGCACCTGGCCCTCCATGGGCATGGAGACCTTGTAGGGCTTGTCAGGGGTCAGCTTCACCTTCTTGCTACTGCGCTCCAGCTGTTCACCGCTGAGGATCTCCACCTTGGTCAACGTTAAAGTTCCGCCGGTCTTTACCCGGGATGTCAGAACAGCTTCGGCTTTGTTGCCTTTCCGGGCTAAGCCCAGGGTCGCATAGTCCGTAAGGCCCGGCTTTCCAATCCAGACCGGTCTCTCGTAGAAGCCCCCGGGATCGCCGCCGTTATACACCCGCACGGCAATGATGTTTTCCTGGTCCCAGCGCACCAGAGAAGGATCCACGACGTACCGGCGAGGGGTTTCCCAGTTACCCTCAACCTTTTCGGAATCACCCGGGTAGGAGCCGGTCTTCCCTACCCTCACCCCGTTCAGCCAGGTCTCGTCCCAATCATCTATAGGACCCAGGTCCAGCAACACGTCCTTCGTGAACCCCTTCTTGAGTTCGGAAGGAATGACCACATGGATGCGGTACCAGGCAAAGGCGTTGGCATTCTGAATTCCCTGCTGGTTCCAGTCGCGGTCCAGGTCCAGGATCTGCCAGGAACTGTCGTCAAAGCCGGGCTGCTGCCATGCAGCATTATCTCCCACGTGGAAGCGGGCCTTTTCAACAGAAACACCCTGGGCGGCCAGCGTAAAAGCGGCAAAGGCCCAAAGCAAGGTTACAAGCAATCTTTTCATGGGGCGTGTTGTAATATGTGGTTATAAGCGTCTAAGTTACAAAGGAATTGGCAATAATCCTAAAACTATTCCAGTACCCAGTCCGTTTCCAGGCAGCTCACGTGGTGTTCCGTGATGCCTTTTTCGTCCATCCAGCGCCGTGTATCGTAGGTTTGGAGCCAGGTACGGTTTTCGCCCGGTTCCCATACCCAGGAGGGCGTGGGCCACAGGCAGGCCCGGAAACTGACCGTCTTGTAGAACTCTTCGGAAACGCCGTTCTGGCCGTGGTGGGCCATCTGCAGGTAATCGCAGTCCAGGTATTCCCGGCAGCTCTCAAGGGCGGCATTGCCGCATTCCACCTCGGCGTCGCCCAGGAACACCACGCTCTTGACATCGTCCCAGACGCGGATGATGATGGACTGGTCGTTGTAGCCCTTGCTCTTGAACTCCGGATGGTCCACCGCCAGCACCATGATGCCCACCCCGTCTATGTCAAAACGCTGGAAAGGCTTGTGCAGGTTAATTATATCTACCCGCTCCCTGGTGTTGTCCAGCACATGGTAATAATGGCGGGCAAAGGGTGCACTTCCCTTCTCGTTGTCCAGGAAGGCATCGGCCACGCGGGAATAGATGATCTTGTCGATGGTAATGCCCTGAGGGTCTTCCAGGATGGCGATGAGGGCCTCCATGTGATCCTCGTGCGGGTGGGAGATGAACCAGAGGTCTACGTGTCCGCCGGCTTCCTTGATGCGTTCCCGAAGGTGCTGGGCCTCGGCCGAATGCCCACCGTCCATCATAATCACCTTCCCGCCCTTCGTTTTAAGCAGATAGGAATTGCCGATGGTATCTTCCACCGAGGATATCTGCATCAGGGAAAAATGGCCCTTCATCTGGGGGCCGTACAGTTCCTCGTCCCGCTTGCTCCAGTTGGTGGCAGCCGGAACGCAGCCCGCCAGGGCCAGCCCGGCCGCAGCGGCTCCTGAAACCTTGATGAAATCTCTTCTATCCATAGTTGTCAATGATATAATTTCCAATCACAAAGCGGGACAAGCGGTTCGGCAGGGCCCATGAGCGAGCCCTCCAGGATCTGCCCCTCGCAATCTTCAAAATAACGGAGTTCAAAAGAATGGAATCCCTTCTCCAGCCTTACAAAGCAGAAGGCGGAAACGGGTGAATGCGAGCCGTCCAGGTCCAGGACCGGTTTCCCGTCCAGCAGTAGCACCGTTCCGTCGTCGGAAGTAATCCGGAACTGGTACAACCCCTCCTTGGAGGCCTCCAGCCAGCCTTTATACACATAGCCGAAGTGGTCCTTTTCCTGGGCTTCCGTAAGGCCGATGTAAGAGGCTGTCCCCCGCTCCACTTCCGTTCCGCGGTCCAGCATCTCTGCGGTGGACATAAAGTCCCCTTCATAGCGGACATACTCCACACCCTTCTCGGTGGGATTCACCGCCACGGCAGGCAGGACTATGCCTTTGTCTATTTCCTCCCGGATCTGCTCATAATAGGCCAGGAGTTCCTTCGCCGACATCATACCGCCGGCCCAGGCTCCTTCGGCCAGCCGACTCATCCCCTCCCGTTCCACTACGCGACGGACCAGGTCATCGGCCCCTTCCTGGAAGCCCAGGAGCGGATTTTTGACCATCTGGAGGAAGCAGAGCGGCATCTCGGCCGTTTCCACACGGTTGTAAAGATCCTGCTGCCCGGCCACCGCTTCTTTCGCATCGGCAAAAATGCGCCGGCCTTCCTGGATGAACTCATCCGTGAACATGGAGTCGGAAGGATGCACATAGCAGTTGCCATGCACGCCGGGGCGGCGCAGGATGCGCTCTTCCAAATCCAGGTAATCGCGGATATATCGGCCGGCAGGCCCGTAATAGCCGTCCGTAAAGTCCAGGATGAGGGCATCCATATCGGCATCTGGATTCCACATGAGTTTGGACAGGAGCCAGGTGCGCATTTCCCGGAGTTCACAGGAAACCGTCTGGTAATCCCCTTCTTCCAGGATGCCGATGGCGTGGTTGTCCCGGAAATCCCGGATATGTGGCTGCAGGGTTTTCCAATTGGCTACCGGCACGCAGTACTGGGCAAAATCCGTCACATAATCCCAGATGTACAGATGCGGGGCAATCTCTCCCCACTCCCGCAGATCCTGCAGGAAAGACTGGTTCTGCTCGCACTCGTCGTAGCCATGCATCAGGCAGCACTCGATGCTGCACAGGCGCACCACCACGTTTTCCCGCGGCCGGATGCCGGTAGGCGCATGCCGCGTATACTGGTAGGCAAAAGTGCCGATGAACTTGTCCGGGAACTCTTCCCTGACGGCATCGGCCACCTGGTTCACAAACCAGATCATAACGCCGGACTCGCCGCCATACATCTGAGACAGCGCCTGGCAATCCTCGCACTGGCAGAACAGCTGGTTGTCGTTCTGCTCTACGGAATAAATCAGGTAATCCGGTTCTTCCAGCATGACTTTCCGGACACTCTCGATGGTGATGGCCAGCACCTCGGGATTGGACAGGCAGGGCTGTCCATAGCCGCCGTAGCGCTTTCCATCCCGCAGGCAGAAGTATTCCGGATGGGTCTTGAAGTATTTCCCGACGGGAACGTGCGTACCCAACGCATGCACGCCCCAATAGCCTTCGGCGCTGCCGGGAATGGTCCCCTCCCCATCCGGCGAGGGAATCCGGACGAAATTGTTGCGAAGGCGGGCCGAGAACACCGGCTTCGTCCGCGGATCCAGGTAACAGTTGTCCCGGATCCTGATTCCAGGAGCCTCCTGGCAGTGCAGTTTCCGGAAACTCCAGCTGTCCCGCCTGGGCGCCACGCTCACCTTCGCCGAATACCATCGGCACCCCAGTTCATTCTCCAGGAAGGCATAGACGGCATACAGCGTTCCGCGGGGGCCCTTGCCCGTAAAGCGGATATCTCCACCGTCGTTGGCATAGACGAAGGCATCATCCCGACCCTCCGGCTCTTCGCACGTGAGAATCAGGCGCTTGCCCGGCTGCGCATCGGCCACAAGGGGTAGTTCGGCCCCGCTCACCTCCCGGATCCAGGTCTGAAGCTCCTGGGCGGCATACTGTTCGATAAGCGTCGCATCTTCCCCGACAACGATGGAATACTCCGAACGCCCGTCCTCAAACAGCGTCTGCTTGGGAGCACAGGAGAAGGCTAGCAGAAGAGCCCCCCAAAGCGTGAAATGTAAGTATCTCATCATAAGCAATCTATTAATCCGTTTCACGGCCAAAGGCCAGGAATGCGGCCAAGGTTCCTACAAAGCGGGAAACGGGCTCCACCCAGACCTCGTGCGAAGTGGCATTGGCCGTACCGTTCCAGAAAGGTTCGTCGTTATGGAAGCAGTCCACCCCCACAGGCAGGGCACCCACCACATTGCGGGTACAGTAAACAAAAAAGGGAGCGTAATTGTACCCCACCCCATACATCAGGCTGGAGCCGAAGGGATTGCGCCCCAGCGTCCATTCCAGCTGCTCCTGCGCCAGATTCATGGCCTCCTTATCTTCCAAAAGCCTGGCGGCCGATGCCAGGGCCCAGGCCTGCGACAGGTGGAAGTTGGTGGCACCGTGGAAGATGTGGTCCTTCCAAATGGGGAAGGTGCGGATGGCGTAGTCTTCGTTAATCTGCGTGCCGGCCTCGTATTGTTCCAGATCGGCCGGCTTCAGCATATCGGCCCTGCGGAAAATGCCCGCGGGAAGAAGATGATAAGGGGCCGATATCCGGCTGCCCGGAATCAGATACTCCCGGACATACAGCCGCGCCGCCTCCTTCAAGGGGGCCGACAATTCCGGAAAGACGCGGCTGAGTTCGCTCAGGGCCAGCATCGGCGCCTCGTTGAAGGCCGCGTGGTGATCGCGCAGCAAAGCCCGCCGCTGGGTACTGGTATAGAAGTAACCGGCGTACGGCAAGCCGTCCACAAAGTCCTGCTCCTGGCAGCGGAAAAGCAGATGGGCAAACAGCAAAGCCGCATCCTTATAGCGGATCTGGCCATATCTTTCATACAGGAGGGCCGATGCTACCGCACCCCAGGAAGCCTCCAGATAATTGGCCTCCGTCCATGACGGAGTCTTTCTCATGGCCGCTTCCCAGTCTTCCACGGCAGCCTTCTCCTCACCGGCCTTGGAGAAAACGGCCGAGGTCAGGAAGAGTTCCCAGGGAACGTAATCCGCCGGGCTTACCACGTCGTCAAAAGTGCCCGCCTCTCCGTCCGTATACATGCGGACGGTGGACCAGCTCATGTGGCGGCCGTCTGCAAAGCGGGTTTTGAGGAGCCAGTCCACTCCCCAGGCGGCTTCCTCCGTCTCTCCGGCTTCCAGAAGCGCATAGCAGGCATAAGCCGTGCGCCAGGCGCCCTGGGAGAGGTCTCCGGCATCGTGCCAGCCGCCGTTCACGGGCTTCTTCTCCTCCCCGTAAAAGCCCATCACATCCTGATGGCAAACCCCGTGAATTCCCTCAACGGGATAGCCGCAACGTTGGTGGTGATAGAAATTCACAGCCGCCTGCAGGGGCTGTTGCCAAACCTCCTCATCAATCGCAAATGGCTGCGAGTCAGCCTTTCCATAACGGAGCGTATAGGTTCCAGGCTTGCGATAATCGCTGAAATCCAGTTGGACAAACGCATTCCCTTTCTGCTCAAAAGGCTCCGCGTCTCCTTCAAAAACCGTCTTTCCCCGCTTATCCAAAAGCACAAACTTACGGTCCTCAACGGCGGCGGCCAGGGCCACCTTTTTATCGGCCGGCCTGTAGCCTATGTGCGAGAACACAATCTGCCCGGCAGGGATGTCCCAGCCTTCGTAATGGTCGGGGTCCACCTTCTGCAGTTCCAGGGAGTCGAAGTCTATGGTTACATACGGCTCCCCTATTTCCCGGTCGTAGCCGGTGCAGGTCTGGCTGAGTTCGAACCTCAGCACGCTGTCCCGCTTGAAATAATCTATCTCCCAAAGCACCTGTACCCATCGGCCCTGGGGAATTTCCAGATTGGTTTCCCGGCCGGGAGTCAGCGTTGCGTCAGGGGTTGTAGTGACCAAGTCCAGGGCAAAACTTACGTTGGGATTCCTGGAGGGATGGATGTACACCCAGAGGGAGATGCGGTTCCATTCGCTCCAGTCCTGGGGCTGGTCAAATTCCAAGGCCACGCACGTCCAGCCGCCCTGCTCTCCGCAGAAGCTGTTCCAGGGGGTGCGGTTGGCAGGATCCAGGATGCTGGTGCTGTCCACCAGGGAAATCCTCTGGCGAAGCGCCTGCCGGCCGGAATGGGCGTTCTCCCGGGTATATTCCAGCGAAGGATTTCCTTCCCGGATAATCCATCGGCCCTCCCCTTCCATATCGTCCAGCAGGCAGGAAGCCAGCACGGGTTTTTGAGCCCAGCGGTCCAGCATGGATACGCCCGGCTGCCTTCCCGAACAGGAAAGCAGCGCCAGCAGAAGGAAGAGCAGCCCTTTTCTCATAATCAGTTAAACTTGAACCATTTGACCCGGAAAGGAGCCTGACGGGCCACCAGGAAAACCTCCTCTTTGCCGGAGAGAGCCCCCTGCAGGTGAACCGTCCTCTGCTTCCACTTCCAGCCGGTATCCGGAAGCTCCAGAGTGGCTATCACGGGGCCATCGGGAGCGCCTCTGTGCACTTCCAACTGCCCCCCGGGCTGGCCGGACTTGATGCTCACCGTAAAGCTGCTGGGAGCCCCGGAGAAATCAACATAGCGGTACCCCGTCCATTGGTCATCGGCCTTGAAATGGATGACGGGATACTCTCCCCGCTTAAGCTCCACCATCTCTCCACCGTCCCGGCCCAGGGAGTATTCCACGGCGGCGGAAGCCGGAATCTCATCTCCAGGACGGAAAGCGCCGCGAACGCCGGAAGAAGACATCTTTACCTCCCGGATGGTCCCGTCCTCGTTGAATTCCAGAGGGTCCAGACAAGCCACCCGCGTGAGGACCAGGCCGGGGACGCTCCGGTGGTACTGCACAATCCACTGACCCTTCCAGCATTCGAAAGAGCCGTGGACGTTGCCGGTTTTGGGATACTCGTGGTTGGTTACGATGAGTCCCTGGTAAGTGTACGGTCCCAGGGGTTCCTTGGCCGTGAGATAGGCCATCCGGGTGGGAATCCAGCCGGTATCGACAATCCGGCCGTTGTTCTGGATGTAGATGTAGTAGTAAGTGTCTCCCCGCTTGCGCAGCGAAGGGCCTTCAAAGGGGTCGTTGTCCTTAGGCATGAAAGGAATCATATCCCGCACGGTTTCCGGCAGGATACGGGAATAATCTTCCGGATCCAGCTGGGCCACCATGAATTTGGGCAAGGCCAGATATACTTTTCCATCGTCGTCCACCAGGATGCCCGGATCGATGTGACCCAGTTCCTCGCCATTCAAAGTAACGGTACGGGCATGGGTGTACGGGCCCTCGGGGCCTTCGGCATCCAGAATAAAGACCTTGTCGTTATTGGTGCAGGTAACCATGTGGTACTTCCCCGTCTGCGGATCCCGGAACACATCCGGCGCCCAGAGGCGGATGCCGCCGCCTTTTACCTCGTCGGGAATATCCTTCAGGTTCAGGGCCTCTCCGGCGTCGTTCCAGTGCAGGAGGTCGTCGGACCAGAGCACGTGGTAATTGTCCGAGCACCATTCCCGCCGGCCATCCGGGCCCATGCCGTCGTAATTGTCCCGCGAGCCAAAGATGTACATACGGCCGTCAAACACGTGGGGCTCACCATCGGCAATGAACAGTTCCCAGCTAGGCGGCAGGATGGGATTCTGGGGCAGATAGCCTACGGAAACCAAGCAGGAATCGGCCGCACCGGTCTTTGGGTGCTTCAGCTTAATCCAGGCATCTCCGTGGGATACGCCCAGAACCTGCCCGCTTCCGTCAACCCGGGCCACGGACTCATTGTCCGAGCTCCATTCCAGTTTCCGGGGGGCCGTTCCCTTCAATTGCAACTGAACGCTGGAGCCTTCATCCAGCATAGTGGCTACCCTGTCCAGTTTCCAAGGTCCGGCCGGCTGCTGCTGGCAGGAAAGCGCCAGCGCAAGGAATATCCAAGGAGCTATCTTCATAATAGTCAACTTATTATCTTTTTATGCCACGCGACTCCACGAAGACATTCTTCACGGCGTCCAGATAGCCATAGCCGTAAACATTGTCCGGCTGGAGGTAACTGGTTTCGGTCCATTCGTTCCAGGAGTTGATGGTGATGAGCGGATGCAGGCCGGGACGGGCGTCCACCCAGGCCTTGGCCCGGCGGAGGGCCTCTTCAAAGCGCTCAGGCGTATTTTCCTTTACAACAGCACTGTCGCCGAAGCGGGGACTGTTATCCCAGCCGATGGACACGTGCGGATAGTATGGAATAGTGAATTCGGCATCCAGCTTGTCCCATTCTTCATAGGCCCGGTTCAGGATGTTCTGATAATCGTCGTCCATCCAGATGAAGTGGCAGAACTGGTAATGGGACATGCTGTTGAAGCCCAGCCCACGGATGAAATCCTCCCGGGGCCGGCCGGCCTTTACCTTGGCATCGTCCACACCGCTGTAGTTGAACTGGCTGTCCCACATGGTGAACTGCAGCTCCAGGTCCGGAAAGCCGGCTTTTTTCACCTCCTTCCGGAACCAGGCCAAGGCGTCCCGGGCAGCATTCACGCCGCCGATACCCTCTATAAAAGTGTTCACTTCATAAATCATGAACACCGGCTTGCCGTCAATCTTGTAGTAGTTGGGCTGCTTGAAAAACAGCTCGATATTCCGCTTGCAAATCTTCTCGAACTCTTCCCGGTCCACACCGCCGCGATAGATGATATTGCCCTCCTGATAACCGGAAATACGGGTATCCCAGTCGTTCCCCACATTGTGGTTGGCCCACATGAGGTAGAACTGCATCTTGTCGCGGTTGCGGGCCTTCAGGAAGCCTTCCGTGAGGGTGGTTTCCATCCAGGGACGGCCGTCCAGCCAATACCAGTCGAAGATGAATACGTTCACGCCATGGCTGGTGGCCTGGTCTATCTCCATC
>JAFPGC010000026.1 GCA_017423025.1 Bacteroidales bacterium | reverse complement strand
CTCCAGGGGTGGCCGCGCGGCCAGGGGCGGGACGCCCCTATGAGCGCAATATATATCCACAAACTACACCGCTGAATCGAAGTGATGAAATATATCCTAACTTCTTTCCAAATCATTTGGAAAATCCATAAGAATAGATACTAAAAATCTACAATAGCATAAAAAATCCTAATAACAATCTTGTTTGTTATAGAATATGTGCTCCTTTTTACAGATATTTGCACCCGCTATGAACGGAGCACTCATTCTAACTATCGCCATTCTAACAACGCCGGTTAAAGATACGGTGTTGCAGGAAGCCCGTATTACAGCGCTCAAGGAAAATATCCCCGTTACGCAGCTGGCTTCTTCGGTCTCGGTAGCAGATTCTCGATTGCTCCAATACTCAGGCACATATCGTCCTAATTCCCTCTCGACAATTGTCCCTGGTCTTTATATACCGGACTACGGGGCTTCCCTTACTTCCACTATTTATATGAGGGGACTGGGTTCCCGGATGGAGAATCCAGTGATGGGTCTCTATGTGGACGGGATTCCGGTGTTGGACAAGAATGCCTATGACTTTGACTGGGAAGCCGTGCAAAGCGCTACCCTGCTTCGTGGGCCACAGGGAACCCTTTACGGCCGCAACGCCATGGGTGGCGTGCTGTCCCTGCGCACCCTTTCTCCTTCCGACGGCGCAAAGCCTTCCTTCTTTTTGGAGTACGGAACGGCTAACACCATACGCACGGGAGGGGCATGGACTAGCGGGAACCACGTTTTCTCCGCCACTTTCCGCCATACGGACGGTTATTTCCTCAATGCTTTCAAGAACGCCTTATGCGACCCTTATAATGGATTATCGGCCCGGTGGAAATGGGAGAAAGGGAATCGGGGCCATGTCCTTAATGTAAGCCTCTCCGACGAAAGGGGCTTTGCCTATGGGCAGATCCTGGGCGGCCATGAACTTCCTGTGAATTATAATGACGAAGCCGGATACCGGCGACTCTCCGTGCTGGAAGGCGTCAAATATAGCCACCGGAACCCGGAATGGACCTGGAACGCCAACGCATCCCTGCAGGTCCTGGCCGATCATATGCGAATGGACCAGGACTATACGGAGCGTTCCATCTTTACCTTGCAGCAAAAGCAATTGAGCGGAGCCCTCACCGGCGAAGTCCTTCTCCGCCGTACCGATAAGAGTGCCATCTGGCAACCCACCACCGGGTTCTTCGGCTTCTACAAGCTCAACAGCATGTCGGCCCCCGTCCTCTTCAAAAGGGAAGGCATAGAGGAACTCATCCTGGGCAACGCCAACAAGAATATCCCGGCCGATGTAGGCTATCTGAGCATTCCGGACCAGGAAATGCCCATCCTTTCAGACTTCCTCATCGGCTCCTGGAATGCCGCCCTCTTTCACGAATCGGTGTTCCGGCTGGGCTCCTGGATCCTTACCGCCGGCCTCCGCCTGGATTACGAGGGGGCCCGGATGGCATACGATTGCCTGGCGCAGCTGAGCTACCAGTTCATCCCCACCATGAAGGCCGCCAAGCCCTTCGAGGTGCCCTACCGCGGCAGCGTTGCGCACCACTATTTCCAGGTGCTTCCCAAATTATCGGCCCTCTATGAAGCCGGAAGCCACCTGCGGCTTTTCGGCACCATCTCCAAAGGATACCGCGCCGGAGGCTTCAACACGCAGATTTTCGCTGACATCCTCCAATACCAGACCATGACGGCGCTTATGAAAGACCTGGGCGTTTACCTGGATAAAGAGATGGTATCCGTCGTAGCCGGGAACACGGAATACAACCCCGAAAAGGCCTGGAACTTCGAGCTGGGCGCCCGCTATGGAAAAGGCAATTTCAAGGCCGATGCCGCCCTCTACTGGCTGGAGGTGCGGGACCAGCAGCTCACCGTCTTCCCTCCCGGAATGACGACGGGGCGGATGATGACCAACGCCGGCCGCAGCCGCAGCCTGGGAGCCGAGGCGCAGGTTAACTGGCAACCGGGCCAGTGGCTTCTGAGGGCCTCCTACGGCCACTGTCACGCCACCATGGAAGGAAAGGGTCTTCCTTACGTTCCCGCCCACACCCTGTACCTGCAAAGCGGCTACCGCTTCGATTTGGGCAAGGCCCGACTTTCCCTGAATGCCTCCCTCCGTGGCGCCGGTCCTTTCTGGTGGAACGAAGAGAATACCCTGCGGGAGCCCTTTTCATTGCAGCTGGATGCCCGTATCGGCCTGGCTTTCTCCCGCTTCGAACTTTACCTGCGGGGGCAGAATCTCACCCATGCCTCCACGCATACCTTCTACTTCAAATCCATGGGAAACGAATTCCTGGCCAGCGGGAAGCCCCGGATCCTGATTATCGGAATCTCATTTTCAATTTAATACCATGAAACTCACGAACTTAATTATTGCCACATCGGCCCTTCTCCTCCTGGCTTGCAACAAGCCGGCCGATGAACCTCTTGTGCCCGAAGAGGCCAATTACGTAGGAACGGTGACCGTCATCTATCAGGATGCCCCTTATGAAACAGAGGACATCGAGGTGAATTTCACTCCCGCTCAGGACTGTAAAACGGGCTCCCTAACCATCTATAAGATCCGCTTCGTTCCCCAGATGCCGGTGACCATTGATGTAACCATTCCGGACATCAACGTTACCAGCACTACCGAACGGATCAGCCTGAGCTGCACCAATGTGATTCCCCTGGCGATGGGTGGCGAGTACCCGCGCTACACGGTCACAGACCTGCAGGGTACCATTGAGGGAAAGGAGATTAGTTTTTCCTTGAACTTCGGAACCGTTCCTACTTCTTATCGCGGTTCGGTCAAGTGAATCCAGGCCTTGAAGAACGGGAGGATGGTTTCGTCTCCTTCCGCCAGGGTCTTTTCCGGATGGAACTGAACCGCCCAGATGCGGTCCGCTTCGAAGGCTTCTACCAAGCCATCCTCGGAGCGGGCCGTTATTTTTATCCCGGGAGCGGGCTCCTTGACGGCCTGGTGGTGGTAGGAATTCACTTCCATGGATTCTACCCCGAAGATGTTGTAGAGAAAACTGTCTTTGTCAATCTGAATCTTATGCGTGGCGCCACCGCCATGGGTTACATGCCCTTCCACCTGGGACGGGATGTCCTGGTAAAGTGAACCGCCCATGACCACATTGAGCAGCTGTTCGCCACGGCAGATAGCCAGGATGGGCTTGCCGGAATCCAGGGCTGCGCGGGCCAGGAGGCTGTCGCTGTAATCCCGCACTACGTCTACTTCCACGGTCTCGTTCAGCGGCTCTTCCCCATACCAGCTGGGGGCCACGTCCACGCCTCCGGACAAAACGATGCCGTCCAGGGTGGCCAGCAGGGCATCGGCCTGTTCACGGCTGTAAATGACGGGGAGTATCACGGCGGTGCCTCCGGCCTTCATGATGGCGTCGGTATAGGTCGGCGAAAGCTGGATGGTGCCGGAAGACTGCGAACGGGAACTGCTGATGCCGATGAGCGGCTTCTGCGGAGCGCTGGAACAAGCCATGAATAAAACGATGGAAAGGGCTGCTAAGATACGTTTCATATCAGATTGAGGAATACGGTTATGACGCCGGTGTTGATGATATCCACGAACATGGCGCCGATGATGGGCACAATGATGAAGGGCTGCACCGCATAGCGGTATTTGAAGCAAACGGCCGACATGTTGGCCATGGCGTTGGGCGTAGCGCCCAGGCCGAAGCCGCACAGACCGCTCACCAGCACGGCACTGTCGTAATTCTTGCCCAGCAGCGGGAAGGCCACGAAGGCACCGTAGAGGGCCATGAAAGCCACCTGGGTGCATAGGATAACCCCCAGCGGAAGGGCCAGGGAGGCCAGTTCCCA
This sequence comes from Bacteroidales bacterium, assembly GCA_017423025.1. GTDB lineage: Bacteria > Bacteroidota > Bacteroidia > Bacteroidales > UBA932 > Cryptobacteroides. The sequence goes on along the minus strand of JAFPGC010000026.1, from coordinate 42,131 downwards.
TAGCTGCAGGCTGGCCATGGCTATACCCAGGAACAGTTGCAGGGAGATGTCTCCCAGGTACACAATCTTATCTACGGGCAGCGATTTTAAAAAGCTGGGAAACAGACCCAGGACATTGCGAAGGAAACAGGCCACGATCAAAGCCCCGAAATAGGTGGGGAAGGTAATGCCCGTAAGCTGCAGGAGCTTGCTCACGCCGGTGCCCAGCGCCGTGGCGATGAACAGATAGCAGGCGCCCATCACGTACGTCTGGAAGTCTTCTTCCTGGTTGGTGTGGTAGCCCTTGGCCTCCGGGGAAGCCTCCACGCCTTCGATGCCCTCCATCACGTTCTTATGGGCCGATGGATCGGCCAGTTTATGCCTGCGGATAAGCCTCTCTCCCAGCGGGCCGCCCAGCAGGGAGCCGGCCAGAAGGCCGAAGGTAGCCGCCGCCATGGTGATGGAATCGGCCCCTTCCAGACCCATCTTCTCCAAAAGCGGGGCAAAGCCGCCGGAGGTACCGTGGCCGCCGCACATGGGAATGGAACCGGCCGACATGCCAAACAGGGCATTGAAGCCCATTCCCCGGGCCAGGCCCACGGAAATGAGATTCTGACACACGATGAGCCCGAATACCAGGCCTATCATGACCACGAGCGGCTTTCCGCCCTTTTTGAGCACCTTGAAGTCTGACTGAAAACCTACCGATGTAAAGAACAGCATCATACACAAATCCTTGATGGTGCCGTCGAAGGTACATTCGATTCCCAGGTGATACAAGCCCAGCGTAAGGAGGGAGAAAATAATACCGCCGGTAACGGGTGCCGGGATGCAGAATTTCTTCAGGAATTTGATGTAACGAGTGAGATAAATACCTGCGAGAAGGGCCAGTACGCCCAATCCCGCCGTTTGATACATGTCTAAAGCCCAGATTCTGTCCATGTACAAAAATAAAAAATTTTTCTTAATTTTGCGTCCGAAAAATTCGTGCATTTATCTTTTAAGCATGCAAAAAATCATCATTCTGGATTTTGGTTCCCAGGTTACGCAGCTTATCGGCCGCCGCCTGCGAGAACTGAACGTCTTCTGTGAAATTTTTCCTTACAACAAAGTGCCTGCCCTGGATGCCGATGTAAAGGGCATCATCCTTTCCGGCAGCCCTTGCAGCGTCCGCGACGCCAATGCCCCGCAGGTAGACCTTTCGCTCTTCCGCGGCAAGTATCCGGTCCTGGGCATCTGCTACGGCGCCCAGTATCTGGCCCACACCGGCGGCGGCAAGGTGGAAGCTTCCAACACCCGCGAGTATGGCCGCGCCATGCTCAAGGTGGTGGCCGATTCTCCCCTGCTCAAGGGCGTCAAGCCCCAGACGCAGGTCTGGATGTCGCACGGAGACAGCATATCGGCCCTTCCTGCCGGTGCCAAGGTCATTGCCTCTACGGCCGACGTAGTGAACGCCGCCTTCCAGTTTGAGAACGAGCCCACGTACGCCGTGCAGTTCCACCCCGAGGTGTACCACACCGACGAGGGCTCCCAGATGCTCTCCAACTTTGCCATGGGCATCTGCGGCTGCACAGGAGACTGGACGCCGGATTCCTTCATCGAGACTACGGTGGAGGAGCTCCGCCGCACCATCGGCAGCGATAAAGTGATCCTGGGCCTCAGCGGTGGCGTAGATTCCACCGTGGCCGGCGTGCTCCTGAACAAAGCCATCGGCAGCCAGCTCACCTGTATTTTCGTCAACAACGGCCTGCTGCGCAAGAACGAGTTCGAAGACGTGCTGGCCTCCTATAAAGACATGGGCCTCAACGTAATAGGGGCCGATGCCTCCCAGGCCTTCCTGAGCGAACTCAAGGGCGTTTCCGAACCCGAGGCCAAGCGCAAGATCATCGGCCGCCTCTTTGTGGAAACCTTTGACCACTATGCCCAAAGCATCGAAGGCGCCCGCTGGCTGGCACAGGGTACCATTTATCCGGATGTGATCGAGAGCGCCGGCATCCCCGGCATCGCCTCCAAGATCAAGAGCCACCACAACGTGGGCGGCCTCCCGGAGAAGATGAACCTCAGGATTGTGGAACCGCTCAAGATGCTGTTCAAGGACGAGGTCCGTCGCGTGGGCCGCGCCCTGGGCATCAAGGAAGAGCTGGTGGGCCGCCATCCTTTCCCGGGCCCGTCCCTGGCCATCCGCATCATTGGCGAAGTAACCGAAGAGAAACTGGCCGTCTTGAGAGAGGCCGATGACATCTACATCCGCGGTCTGCGCAACTACGACTGCGCCGGTATGGGCTTCCCGTCCGCTTCCGACCCCCGCGTCATGGCCACCAACCTCTACGATGCCATCTGGCAGGCCGGTGTAATCCTGCTGCCCGTCAAGAGCGTGGGCGTGATGGGTGACGAGCGCACCTACGAGAACCCTGTGGCCCTTCGCGCCGTGGTCTCCACCGACGCCATGACGGCCGACTGGTTCCCCTTCCCCTACGACTTCCTCCGCGACGTCTCCAACGAAATCATCCGCAAAGTCCGCGGCGTCAACCGCGTCGTCTACGACGTCAGTTCCAAACCGCCGGCAACCATAGAATGGGAATAGTTGCTTATGCACTCAGAATTCAACCTTTCCGACGCCACTTGGGGCGAGGTTAAGAAGCAGGGACGGTTCGATTGGGCCATCCTGCCGTGGGGCTCTACGGAGCCGCACAACGGGCATCTGCCGTATGGGACGGATGTCATTTGCTCTTCGGGCATTGCCTGCAAGGTGGCCGAGGGGCTGTCGAAGGCAGGCATCAAAGCCATGGCGCTGCCGGGCGTGCCGTTTGGGTCGCAGAATCCCGGCCAGACGGGCCTCCCCTTCTGCCTGCATACCCGCCAGGAGACGCAGATGGCAATTCTCCGGGACGTCGTCACCTCCCTCAAAAGGCAGGGCATCGGCCGGCTCCTTATCATCAACGGGCACGGCGGCAACAGCTTCAAAGGCATGGTGAGGGACCTCACCGTGGAAGACCCGTCCTTCCTCATCCTGGCCAGCGACTGGTATACGGTGCTGCCGAGGGAAAAGTATTTTGAGGCCGATATCGACGAACACGCCGGAGAGCAGGAAACCTCCGTAGTGATGTACCTCCGTCCGGAGCTCGTCAAGATGGAATATGCCGGCACGGGCGAATACAAGCCCTTCGCCATCGAAGGCCTGCGCAAACACGTGGCCTGGCATCCGCGCGACTGGTCCCGCGTTTCCGTTGACACCGGCATCGGCAACCCCGCCAAAGCCACTCCTGAAAAGGGCAGGCGTTACGTAGAAGACGCCGTTGTCCTCTACGTCCAGATGCTTCGGGAAATAATAGAGAAGGGAGATTTGTATCTGTAGCCGCTACTTCTTCGGCTCCATGTGAATGATGATGTGGGCGTTGTTTCCAAAACGCCCTTTGAAAAGCCGCTCTATGGCGGAGGCCTTTTCGTGCGCCTCGTTCAGCGTCATAGCTCCGTCCAGGCGGATGTGGACCTCGGCGGCTATGCGGTTGCCGATGCGCCGGGTGCGGAGGTTGTGCGGCTGACAGACCCCTTCCACAGACTCTATCAGGCCCATAATCTCTTTCTCCGTAGAATCCGGAAGGGATTGTTCCGTGAGTTCTCCCACGCTGGGAACCAGCAGGTCCCAGGCAACCTTCACCAGCATGGCGCCCACCACGATGGAAGCCAGCGGATCCAGCACCGTCCAACGGTCCCCCAGAAAGATGGCCCCGCCAATGCCGATGGCACAGCCGATGGAGGAAAGGGAGTCGGAGCGATGGTGCCAGGCGTTGGCCACCACGGCTTTGGACTCCAGCTTGCGGCCCTTGATGGCGGTATACTGATAAAGGAGTTCCTTGACGACAATGGAAACGAGGGCACCCCAGAGGGCAATCTTGCCGGGCGAAGGAAGACTCTCCCCCTGCAGCCATGCGGCCAGTTTGCCGGCTCCGCTCACCACAATGCCCAAAGCGGCCGCCACCAGGGCCAGGCCGATGAACAGCGTCGCGATGGTCTCGAACTTGCCGTGGCCAAAGTCGTGCGATTCGTCCTGCGGCTTGGCGCTGATGCCCACGAAGATGAGTACCACTACGTCCGTGAGGAAATCGGACAGGGAATGGACGGCATCGGCCAACATGGCGCCGGAGTGACCCACCGTGCCTGCTATGAACTTGAAGCCCACCAGCAGCAGATTGGCCACTCCGCCTACCAAGGTAACTTTGTATATTTCCTTTTCGCGTGTCATCTTCCACAAAGTTACCAAAACTATTAACTATAACAAAGGGATTTTCGCTTAATCGAAGTCTCCTCCGAAGCCTCCGCCAGGGCCGCCGAAGCCGCCACGGCCACCAGGCCCGCCGAAACCACGACCGGGACCACCAGGGCCTTCGCCAGGACCACCGAAGCCACCCTGCATGCGCTGACGCTCAGCGTCTTCCTTGCGGCGGTCTTTCTTATAGAGTTTGTACTGGTCCTTGGTCAGGATTTCCTTCATGGCCAGGTCGAAGGCCTTCTGGTTGTCTTCAATCTCGGCCCAGGCGTCCTGTACCTTCATCATGCGCTCCTGCATCTGCTGGAAGAATTCCTGACGCTCGGCATCGCTCATGCTGCGGGGATCCTTGCGTTCGCCCTCTTTCCTCTCTCCCAGGATGGAAGGATCGAACTGGAGCTTGGAAGCGTATTCCAGGTTCAGGGCAAAGACCTGGGGCACCTGCTCTTCGGTGAGCGTGTACTTCTCCGTCATTTCGGAGGTACGGGTTTCGGCATACACCGTATCGGCCAGTACTTCAGGCATTTTGAAACCTTCTCCACGGCCGGGACGGCCACCGGGACGCCCGCCCTGAGGAGGCTGGGCCTGCATGGAAATGAACGCAAGCAGCAAGGCTGCGGCAATCAGTAAATGTTTCTTCATAGTTATGAAAGATTGAAATTGTTCCTAACAAACATGACCTTAGACACGGCGAAGACCTTTCCGTTTAATTCATTTTTACTTATATTTGCACTTATGGCAAAACAAAACGTATACCTGGCCTCCAAGCCCCGTTATGAGATACTGGACGGGCTGCGCGGCGTGGCCGCCCTCATGGTGGTCATCTTCCACTGCTTCGAGACTTATGTACCCACCTTCGGCACCCAGATTGTGAACCACGGCTACCTGGCGGTAGATTTTTTCTTCGTGCTGTCGGGCTTCGTAATTGGCTACGCCTACGACGACCGCTGGGACAAGATGAGCACCTGGGGCTTTTTCAAGCGCCGTCTCACCCGCCTGCATCCCATGGTGATAGCCGGCATGGTGGTGGGTGCCGCCCTGTTCTTCTTCTCCCCCAGCTACTTCCCCAAGACTCAGACGGTGGAAGGCTGGAAGTTCGCCCTCTGTTTTGTCATGGGCCTGTTCATGATTCCCTGCGGCTCCCGGCTGGACATCCGCGGCTGGAATGAGGTCAATTCCTTCAACGGCCCCCAGTGGACGCTTACCATGGAATACATCGGCAACATTCTCTATGCCCTTGTGTTCCGGCATCTTCCCAAGGTGGCCCTGGCTGTGCTCTGTGCATGCTGCGCCGTGCTTACGCTGGATGTTACGCTGGGCTGGGACCTCTTCGGCTTCTTCCCGGAAGACCCGCACTATACCGTCATCGGCGGATGGAGCCTGGATCCCGAGCAGATTTACATTGCCTTTACCCGTTTGCTGTATCCTTTCCTCTGCGGCCTGCTCATCTCCCGCATCCTGCCCGGACGGCGCACGGAGGCTAATCCCAGCGGCTCGCCCATCCACATCCGCGGCGGCTTCTGGTGGTGCGCCCTGGCCATCGTGGTGCTCCTGGCCATTCCCTGCATCGGCGGCAAAACGCCCGGTCTGGCCGACGGAATCTACCAGGCTCTAACCATCCTGGCCCTGTTCCCCATCATCGTTCTCACGGGCGCTGGTTCCCGTACGACGGACGCTTTCTCCACCAAGTTCTGCAAATGGCTGGGAGACATCTCCTACCCTATCTATATTACGCACTACCCTATCATGTATATGCAGATGAGCTGGGTCCAGGACCATCCCGATTCTCCGGTCTGGATCCACATCATGGTAAATGTAGGCGTAGTGGCCATTTCCATCATCCTGGCCTACGGCCTGCTCAAGGCCTACGACCTGCCGGTGCGCGCCTGGCTCACCGAGCATTGGCTCAAACGAAACAAACAAACCGCATAGCTATATGAAACGAATTGTGATTTTGGCCTTATCGGCCGCCCTTCTGGCTGTATCGGCCCCCTCTGATGCCTGCACCAACCTTATCGTGGGCAAAAAGGCTTCGGCCGATGGAAGCGTCATGTGCACGTACAACTGCGACAGCTTCGGCTTCATCTCTCCCCTCACCTATTCCCGTCCGGGCCAGCACGAGCCCGGCGAGAAGGTCGCCATCCGCGGATTCTTCCCCGGCTCTCCCGTCCATTACATTGACCAGGCCCCTTACACCTACGCCGTGGTAGGCCTGATGAATGAGAAGCAGGTCTCCATCGTGGAAACCACCTGGGGCGGCCGCCGCGAACTCCGCAACCCCGAAGGCTGGCTGGGCTACTTCAACCTCATGGAGCTGGCCCTTCAGCGTGCGGCATCGGCCCGTGAAGCCATTGCCGTGATGAACAACCTCGTCAACGAGTACGGTTACAACGAGACGGGAGAATCCTTCGCAGTGTGCGACAAGGACGAAGCCTGGATCATGGAACTGGTCGGCAAGGGTGAAGGCCGCAAGGGCGCCGTGTGGGTGGCCCTCCGCCTCCCGGACGACTGCATCAGCGCCTACGCCAACTGCAGCCGCATCCAGCAGTTCCCCCAGGCCAAGAAAGTGGACAAAAAGCTGGGCTTCTACGTAACCGCCGACGGCAACACCATGTATTCGGCCGATTGCATCAGCTTCGCCCGCGAAATGGGATATTTCACCGGGGCCGATAAGGACTTCAGCTTCCGCGAGGCCTACAATCCCATGGACTTCGGAAAGATCCGGGCCTGCGAAGCCCGCGTCTGGAGCTTCTTCCGCCATCACTACGACACCGAGGTCATGGACTCCTACCTCCCCTTCATTAACGGAGACATGAGGGAAATCGACCACCTTCCCCTGTGGATCAAGCCCGATAAGCCCGTCACCTACCGCGACATCCAGAACGACATGCGCGACCACTTCGAGGGCACCGCACTGGATATGACGGCCGATGTAAGCGCCGGCCCCTGGGCCTCCCCGTACCGCAACCAGCCCGTGAATTTCAAGGGCCCCGAAGGCGAGAATATGTTCCGTGAGCGTCCCATCGGTTGCCAGCAGAGCGGCATGACCCTGGTCTGCCGCATGCGCAACTGGCTGCCCGACGCCGTGGGCGGCATCACCTATTTCAACATGGACGATGCCACCATGGTAGCCTACGTACCCGTATACTGCGGCATCAACCGCATCCCGGACCCCTTCCGCGACGAGAACAACAAACTCACCGAATTCTCCTTCGAGAGCGCCTTCTGGATGAACAACTGGGTGGCCAACATGGTCTATCCCCGCTGGAGCGCCATGTATCCGGACCTGAAAGACGCCCAGACCGAACTGGAAGATTTCTTTGAGGCCGATCAGGCCGATGTTGAAGCCAAGGCCACCGAAATGACGCCTGCCGACCTCTCTGACTTCCTCACGGGCAAGACCATCGCCTATACCGACAAGATGATGAAGCGATGGGACAAGCTGGCCAAGTTCCTCATCGTCAAGCACAACGACCAGGTCATGCGTCCTTCCAAGGACGGTGAGATCGTCCCCGGCCGCCACACTTCTCCCACCTATGCTCCGGTATTCATCGAAGCCGTCAAGGCCCAGACCGGAGACCGTTACATAAGACCGGAACTCAAGAAATAATGGTACAGGCAGTCATCTTTGATTTGGACGGCACCCTCCTCAACACCATCGAGGACTTGGGCGAAGCCGTGAATCACGCACTCTCCCTGCACGGATACCCCCTCCATTCGCTGGAGGAGTACCTCGGGATGGTGGGCCACGGCGTCCGCAACCTGGTCACGCAGGCCCTTCCCAGGGAATTACAGGCCGATGAAGGCCTCATTGACACCTGCCTGGCCCAATTCAAGGATTACTATACTGCCCACATAGACGTTCACACACGCCCGTACCCGGGCATGGTGGAAGTGGTGCAGCAGCTGCACGCCCATGGCGTCAAGCTGGCCATCGCCTCCAACAAGTTCCAGTCCGGAACCGAGACCCTGATAGCCGAATTCTTCCCCGGCATTCCCTTCGTGGCCGTGCTGGGGAACCGGCCCGGGTATCCGCTGAAGCCGGATCCCGAAATTGTGGGCGAGGTCCTGCGCCAGGCATCGGCCTCCCCTTCCCAAACCGTTATGGTGGGTGATTCGCTCACCGATATGAAGACCGCCTCCAACGGAGGCATCCGCGGAATAGCCGTAAGCTGGGGATACCGGGCCCTGGAGCCCTCCCCGGCTTACGCGTTGGTCCATTCCCCTTCGGAACTTCTTTCCCTTATACTTTAAACAGCATTCCGCCAATATTGTCCCGGGAAGCGCCGGTGACGGAACGCAGGCAGGAGGGCTGGTCAAACATATACAGCACTCCCAGGAAAGCGAAAATGAGGGCCTCCTTGAATTCAATGATAGCAGGCTCAGGTACTACTATGTCGCAGCCGGAGAGCTCGCGCATGCGGCTGATAAGGAACTTGTTGTAAGCCCCGCCTCCGGTAACCAATAAGCTGCGGCCGGGCTTGGTAACCCTGGCCAATTGCTCCGCGCAATGCTCATAATAAGTGCGCAGAAGGTCTTCCAGCATGAGGCCGGAAGCATCCAGCAGAGGGAAAACGTTGGCTTCCACCCACTCCCGGCCCAGGGACTTGGGCCAGGGCTTGGAATAATAATCCAGGGCGTTGAGCTTGTCCAACAGTGGCTGGTAAACCGTACCGCGGGAAGCAATCTCTCCATCGCGGTCCATTTCCTGGCCGATGCCGCGGCAGAAGCGGTTGATTACATAGTTAACTGGGGAAATGTCGAAGGCAATGCGCTTGTCCCCTTCCCGCCAGGAAATGTTGGAGAAGCCCCCTATATTTAAACAATAGTCATATTGGCCGAAAAGGAGATTGTCCCCCACCGGCACCAGCGGAGCGCCCTGGCCGCCCAGCATGATGTCCAGGCGGCGGAAATCCGATACGGTGGGAATGCCCGTCTCGGCAGCGATGGCGGCGCCGTCGCCTATCTGATACATAATGCGCTTGCCGGGCTCGTGGAAGACCGTGGAACCGTGCGAGGCTATGATATCCGGCTTTACCTTGAATTCTGCTAGGAAGTCGTTCACGCGCTGCCCCAGGAATCGGCCATATTCACTGTGGAAGGCCACGAATTCGTAGGCGCTCATATTCTGGACGTCCTTTCCCAGTTTTTGCTTGAGTTCCGCGGGATAGTCGTACCCGCGGGCGCAATCGATATGGAAACTCCACTTACCGTCTGTAAGAGTAAAAGTAGCACAACAGACATCCAGGCCGTCTACGGAGGTGCCGGACATAAGGCCGATGCTGGTCATAGTTCTGGTCATTTCGTTCTAGATTAGTCCAATACAAAGTTAGGAAAAAATTAAAAAATTTTTGAAATATTTAGATTTAGTGCATTTCTAATATTTTTAATAATAATTTGAAAGTAAAATTGGGTTACATTTCTTAAAATATGTTAAAAATCGTCCCAATTGCCTGCAAATGTGCTAGTTGCATGCACTTTTTTATAATGAATAATTGTTATATTTGCACCCGGCAGCCCTTAGAAAGCGTTTAATAGGGTTGCGCATAGTAAGGTTAGTAATACTCTGGTAGTGTGCTTGTTAAGAAACTATTTATCACTATCAATATTTATGTTTAATCTAAGGTTTATCGTGTTATGAAACGAGCTTTATTGCTTTTGGCTTGCCTTTTCGCAAGCCTGACGGTAACGTTTGCTCAGAACACCATCAAGGGTACTGTCCTTGACGGTAACGGAGCACCTGTCGTGGGCGCCTACGTGGTGGTCCAGGGTAGTAACACTCTCGGTTCCATTACCGACGAGTCCGGTGCTTTCTCCATCGCAAACGCACCCGCGACCGGAACGCTGACTGCATCCTGCATCGGCTATTCCACCCTTTCCGTTCCTATCACTGCTTCTCCTATCCGCATCACGTTGCAGGAGGATGCCGAGTTCCTGGACGAGGTCGTCGTGACCGCCCAGGGTCTCACCCGCAAGCAGAAGGCTATCGGTTACTCAGCCCAGACGCTGAATGAGGAAAAACTCACCATGACCCACAGCTCCGACCTGGGTAACTCCCTGGCCGGTAAGGTGGCTGGTGCCCAGTTCTGGGGTGCCGGTGGTGCTACCTTCAATGAAGGTTCCATCGTCCTGCGCGGTGCCACTTCCTATTCCGATGCCAAGGGTAACGAGCCCATCTACGTGATCGACGGTACCATCGCCTCCGCCTCCGCCATCAACATGGACGATGTGGAGAGCATCAACGTGCTGAAAGGCCCCTCCGCTACCGCCCTGTACGGTTCCCGCGGTGCCAACGGTGCTGTGATCGTGACCACCAAGAAGGCTGCCGAAGGCCGTACCATGCTGGAATTCTCCCACACCACGGCTGTCGAGACCTATTATAATCATATCAAGCTGAACGACCTCTACGGTGGTGGTTCCATGGGTGGCGGTCTTACCTCCCTGGCCAACAAGTACGGTGCCGACGCTTATGATTACACTTCCCCTACTTTCCTGTTCGACGACAACGGAGACGGTACATATTCCATGGACTACTACTCCGACGAGAACTGGGGCCCCCGTTACGACGGCACCACCCTCGTGCGTTCCGCCCTTTCCTGGGATCCCACTTCTGACAAATACGGCACGGCCGAGCCCTGGCAGGCCCGTCTGAACCTGAGCGACCTCACCCGCGCCGCCTGGTCCAACACCACCAGCATCGCTTTCTCCAAGTCCGTTAAAGGCATGAGCACCCGTGTGTCCTTCACCAACGTGGACCGTCAGGGTGTCATGTACAACTCCAAGGCCATCCGCCGTTCCGTCAGCATCGCTACCACTTTGAAGCCCACCAGCTGGCTCACCGCCGACTTCAGCTACCGCTATCGTTTCCGCCAGAACCAGAACGCTGCAACGGAAGGTTACAGCGCCGACGGTAACGTTGTGTGCGACTTCGTCCAGTGGGGTCAGACGAACGTGAACATCAAGGATTACTTTGACTGGCAGCGTCCGGACGGAAGCTGGCGCACCTGGAACATCAAGGATCCTACCGACCTCAGTGCCAACTTCCACGACAACCCGTACGCAACGCTGTACAACTACAACAGCAAGTCCACCTTCAATTACCACCTCATTGCAGGTGACATTTACGCTACTCTGCCCCTCAACTTCAAGATCGGCGTCCGCGTAAACAACTACATCAATGCCCGTCAGTACGATGCCAAGCACGGAACCGGCTCCATCAACTGGTCTCCTTCCTTCCGTACTTACCACGTTCAGGATAACGACTTCACCGCTCAGGGTTATCTCACCTATGCCGGTCAGTTCGTAGACAACAAGCTCTCCGTGGAGGCCGCCGCCTTCGCCGAGACCCGCAGATACGACTACCGCTACCTGAACTCCTCCACCAATGGCGGCCTGTCCCTCAAGGACTACTACAACCTGAAGGCCTCTGCCAGCACCTATTCCACCAACAACGAGGAGACCCACTACAAGACCCGCTCCTTCTTCGGCACGGCCACTATCGGTTGGGACGACCTCGTGTACTTGGATGGTTCCATCCGTTACGACCTGGATTCCCGTCTGCCCGTTGAACACAACGGTTACCTCTATGGCGGCGGCTCAGTATCCTTCATGGCTTCCAAGCTCATCAACGCCCCTTGGCTCAACTTCTGGAAGATCCGCGGTTCCGTGGCCCAGGTAGGTTCCACCATCAGCGCCTATCAGATCTATCCCACCTACACCATCGGCACCAAGAAGAACGGCCAGACCACCATGTATGAGCCTGCTACCCTGAAGAACCCCAACGTTCTTCCTACCATCTCCACCTCCTTCGAAGTAGGTACCGAGTTCAAGATGTTCGGCAACCGTTTCTACGGTGACATCAACCTCTACCAGAAAGACACCCGCAACAACATCATCGATGCCGATGTGCTTCCTCAGTCCGGTTACTCTTCCCGCAAGGTGAACGCCGGTCTGGTCCGCAACAAGGGTATCGAAATCGTTCTGGGTGGCACCCCTGTGCAGACCAAGGACGTTACCTGGAACCTGAGCGCCAACTTCGCCCGCAACGTCAACACCCTCGTAGAACTCACCGATCCCAACCTCGCTGATGAAGAGACCACCATCTACTGGACCCGTTTCTACTATGAGTGGTACAACAAGGCCATCGAGGGTCAGCCTATCGGTGTCATCCAGTCCGCCGCCCGTTGGGCCAAGACCGAGGACGGCACTCCTATCCTCCAGGCCGGTAATGCCACTTGGGGTGATGTGCGTCCTGTCTACGACCTGGGTAACCCCAAGACGGTCGGTAACGTACAGCCTAAGTTCACCGGCGGTTTCTCCACCGATATCCGCATCAAGAACTTCACCCTGGGCGCATCCCTGGACTTCCTCGTAGGCGGCAGCCTGGTCTCCTGGACCAACATGTGGGGCACCGGTTCCGGTGTGTTCGCCTCCACGGCCAAGATCAACAACAGAGGTGTCAACGAGCGTGAGCCCGTCCCCTGCGGCGGTGGTGTCTACATGGAAGGCGTCGATAAGGACGGCAACCCTATGAGCGGTTACGTGGACGCTTACCAGTACTATCACTACAAGGCTTACTACGATTGCGACTCCTGGGTATATGACCGTACCTATGTAAAACTCCGCGAGGTTTCCCTCAAGTACGATCTTCCTCAGAAATTCCTGAACAGCCTGGGTATCGGCCTCACCAAGGCCAGCATCGCCCTGGTTGCCACCAACCCCTGGCTCATCTACTCCGCCTGCCCCAACCTGGATCCTTCCGAAATCGCCGGCGTAGAATATAACTACCTCGAAGGCGGTCAGGCCATGTCTACCCGCTCCTTCGGTGTCACTCTCAACGTCACTTTCTAAATAGGAGGAATCAATTATGAAACAGTTTAAGAGTATCCTTCTTTCCGTTCTGACGGCTTCCATCCTTGTTACCGCCTGCAACCCTGCAGACTTTGGTGACATCAACAAGGACCCCAACAACCCTTCGACGGCTTTCACTAACTACCTGTTCACTTCGGCCGCCACCTATGTCCCCTACTTCGTACTGGGCAGCGCTACCAACGGTTACGACCCCTGGCAGCAGGAATGGCCGGGTTATATCTCCGAATCCAAGAACAACCAGTATGGACCTCTGGCCACTACGGCCCAGTATTCCACTGTGAGCACCATTTACCTGTATGCTCTCCGCAACCTCAAACAGATCGTCGAGATGAATGAGGACGAAGATCAGAAGGGTGAATCCAATGTCCTGGCATTCGGTTCCAACAACAACCAGATTGCCGTTTCCAAGACGCTGTCTGCCTTCTATTACATGTCCCTGACCGATATCATCGGCCCCATTGTCTTCACCGAAGCCCTCAAGGGTAAGAGTGACGACATCTGGACTCCCAAGTATGACTCCCAGGAAACGGTTTATGCCGGTCTGGACACCATGCTGAAGGAAGCCTACGGCCAGTTCAAGGAGAATGAAGACCTCAGCGGTGCAGCCGACATCCTGTTCGGTGGCGATGTGGCCAAGTGGAAGAAATTCAACGCTTCCCTGCGTATGCTCCTGGCCATCAAGATGTGCGACGTGGATCCCGCCAATGGTAAGACCCGTTTTGCTGCCGCCTACAGCGATGGAGGTATGACCAGCAACGCCGACAGCTTCATGTACACCTACGACGACCTCACCTGGAACCGTCTGTACTACTGGGTCAGCCCGGACTACTCCGGCGCCGGTTTCAACGCCGTTCCCAACATGTTCATCGTAGAGCAGATGAAGGCTCTCAAGGACAACCGTATGTTCAAGTACTTCGACATCGAAGGTTACCGTGGTCCCCGCCCGGCGGACAAGTTCCCCCGCGACTCCTACGATTCCTTCTACGGTGTTCCCTTCGGTCTGTCCACCAACGATGCCGTTAATGCCTGGACCAGCGTCTGCTGCTCCATCAACAGCAGCCTCCTGGGCATGAGCGCTACCGTTCCCGTGATTCCCGCCGCCCGCGTTCTCTTCACCGAGGCCGAGGCTGCCGCACGCGGCTGGATCAGCGCCGATGCCAAGGCCCTCTACGAGGCCGGTATCGCCGCCTCCTTCGAGCAGTGGGGTGCTGAGGGCGCCGATGCCTACATCGCCAGCGAAGCCGTAGCTTTCGACTCCAGCAAGGCCATCGAGCAGATTGCCATCCAGCGTTGGATTGCCTCCTACATGTCCGATGGTGTTGAGGCCTGGGCCGACTGGCGCCGCCTGGACATCCCCAAGATGCCCGTTGGTCCCGGTGCTGCTGACAGTGGTAACACCCACTATCCTTACCGTCTGGGCTTCTACACTGACACCGACGTAGATTACAACTACGACAACTACGTGGAAGCTGTCAAGATGCTCCGCGGTGGTGTGGACGATGTGACCAGCCGTCTGTGGTGGGATGTCGAGCCCAACGAGGAAGGTGTGCTCACTGAAGAACAGTGCGTACCTCCTACCCTTTAATTTCAAAAATGTTACAAAGAATACAGATTTGTTAAACAAAATATTGATATGATCTGTACCCCCCGGAGCGAGCAGCAATGCCCGCTCCGGTTTTTTTTGTATATTTGGGGGAACTAATTGACCAAGTAATGAGTAAAGACAACCGACTTTCCCTGTTTGCCGGCCTGCTGATAGGCCTGGGCGCTTATGGATTTCTGGCTCTGGGCGGCATTCCCGGCGCCATTATCTTTGCCTTCGGCCTGGTGGGCGTAGTCCTTACCGGTTCCCTGCTCTATACGGGCAAGGCCGGCGTCCTCACGGACCTGGGCGCCCTGGGCAAGATCTGGTTCTGGAATGTAGTCGCCTGCGTCTTTATCGGCCTTATGGTCTATGCTATTGGAGGGGAACCTTTTGAAAGGGCGCAGACCCTGGTGGCGGGCCGTCTGGCACAGGGTCCCTGGCGCTGCTTCCTGCGCGCTGTGGGCTGCGGTATCATCATAGACCTTTCCGTTTACCTGTACCGCGTGTCCAAGTCCCTGATTCCCATCCTCTTTGGCGTGCCCCTGTTCATCCTCTGCGGCTTCTACCACTCCATTGCCGACGTGGTTTACCTGGTAGCCGCCTGGAAGTGGTCCCCCGCCATCCTGTGGTTCTACCCCGTCATCGTTATCGGCAATTACGTAGGCTGCAACGTCCGACGCCTAATCCTTCCCAAGGAATAAAAAAAGCCGGCCCCGAAGGGTCGGCTTTCATTTTACAGGCCGATGGGCTTAGCTCATATCGGCACGGGCCAGGGCGTCCTTGTAGTACTTTTGGGTAATGAAGACATCTTCCTTGTATGGATTGATGTGACGCTTCCTGGAGATGGCGACGATCCAGCACAGGGCGGCGATGTTCGTGATCAGGGCCAGAGCGCTGATGAACACCATCATGGACGGATTGGCCGGAACTACGGAAGGATCCACGGTGGTTCCCACTACGGCAGCCTCGGCGCCGGCAGCGGCGTAAAGCTTTTCGATGGTGGCCACACCTTCAGGATAGAGCACGGGCAGGGTGGCCCAGGAGAACCACTGCTGGCCGTTCTTGAAGGTTTCCTGGAACAGGGGGAATACCTGGGCGAACATGCACCAGATGGCCAGGGTGTTGGCGCGGTTCTGGATCCAGCCGCCGCGGTTCCACAGGAGGGCAGCCACGGTGGGGGCCAGCAGAAGGGCAACGCCGCAGTACCAGCTGTGCGTAGGCAGGCAGTTGTAGGTGTAAGCGAAGTTCCAGATGTCGTAGACGACAATGTAGACCCAGGTCATATCGGCCCAAACCATGTCTTTCTTGTCCTTGGAAGGCCAGATGCTCCACCAGGCCGTCATACAGAAAATGTTGACCAGACCGGCCACGCCGTTGAACACATTGTGCCAGCCGCCATACTGCCAGACACCTTCGGAGGTGAGCCACCATTTGTTCCAACCCATGGCAGCGCTCTCGAAGTCAGAGGCGCAGGCAATGAGGATGTTGATGGCCACGATGATGAACGGGAAGGGCTTGAACCAGTGCTTGGCACCAATTCCCCACTTGTACTTGATCATCATGAAGCCGATACAGCCGGCCGTTGCCGCATAGAGCTTGGCATAGTGGAACCAGCCTTGCATGTACACGTGGGTCTGGTTTTCCAGCGCCCACTGCTGGCCGCTTCTCACACCCAGCCAAATGGCAACAAAGTATGCCGTGAGGGCCACGGGAATGATAAAGAAGGTGATGATACCGCCCAGTTTGGTGCGACGGGCAAACTCATTGAAAAGAATGAGACCCAGCAGGACAACGATTAGCATGCCCCACTGTGACAGGGCATTAGCCCCGTAAACTTGGAAAAACATAATTAAAGGTTTAGTTAGTTTATAGTGGTTCTAATGTGGTTTCTTGTTAACAAAGATAAACATTTTTTGTAATTTTGTCTAACAGAATTCATTTAACCATGTATAATCCCCAATCGGCCCATGCCGATGAATTCATAAACCACCAGGAAATTCTGGAAACCCTGGAAGAGGCCCGTCGCGAGAGTACCAACCCGCAGCGGGTGCTGCAGATTCTGGAAAAGGCAGCTCTGTGCAAAGGAATCTCGCACAGGGAAGCAGCCATCCTGATGGAATGCCGGGAGCCGGAACTGGAAGAAAAAATCTACGCCCTGGCCGCCCGGATCAAGCAGCAGTTCTACGGAAACCGCATTGTGCTCTTTGCCCCGCTGTACCTTTCCAATTACTGCGTAAACGGCTGTGTCTATTGCCCTTACCACTATAAGAACAAGACCATTCCCCGCAAGAAACTCTCCCAGGAGGAGATTGCCGAGGAAGTGCGCGCCCTCATCCGCACCGGTCACAAGCGTCTGGCGGTGGAAGCCGGAGAGGACCCGGTGAACAATCCGCTGGAATACATCCTGGATTCCATCCGCACCATCTACTCCGTGCAGGAAGGCGGCAATTCCATCCGGCGCGTAAACGTGAACATTGCGGCTACGGATGTAGAGTCTTACCGCAAACTCAAAGAAGCGGGCATCGGCACCTATATTCTCTTCCAGGAGACCTATAATAAGGAAAGATACCAGTTGCTGCACCCTACCGGTCCAAAGAGCAATTACGCCTGGCACACGGAGGCCATGGACCGTGCGCAGGAAGGCGGCTGCGACGATGTGGGCATAGGCGTCCTTTTCGGCCTGGAAAATTATATGTACGAACTGGTGGGCCTGCTCATGCACGCAGAGCATCTGGAAGCCCGCTGGGGCGTGGGACCGCATACCATCAGCGTCCCGCGCATCTGCCCGGCCGATGACATAGATACGGCCGATTTCCCCGACGCCCTTCCGGACGCCATCTTCCGCAAACTGGTGGCCGTCCTTCGCGTGGCGGTCCCCTACACCGGAATGATTGTTTCCACGCGGGAAAGCGCTTCCATGAGAGCCAAACTGCTGGAATGCGGCGTGTCCCAGATCAGCGGCGGCTCCCGCACCAGCGTGGGCGGTTACACCACCGAAGAGCGGCACAATGAGACCGCCCAGTTCGATGTCTCCGACACCCGCCCCCTGGACGACGTGGTCCGCTGGCTGCTGGAGACCCGGCACATCCCCAGTTTCTGCACGGCCTGCTATCGCGAGGGCCGCACGGGAGACCGTTTCATGAGCCTTTGCAAAAGCGGCAAAATAAGCCTCTGCTGCACCCCCAACGCCCTTATGACGCTAAAGGAATACCTGGTAGACTACGCCTCCCCTGCTACGCGCAAGCTTGGGGAAGCGCTCATTGAAGAGTCCTTGGCCGATATTCCCCTGGAGCGCACGCGGGAGATTACCCGCCAGCATCTCAAGGAGATTGAGGCCGGCAAACGGGATTTTCGATTCTAATGCCCATGGAACGCCTGCACATCGCATTTTTCGGCCCCGCCAACAGCGGCAAGTCCACCCTGGTGAACGCCCTTTGCGGCCAGGAGGTTTCCCTGGTGAGCCCCGTCCCGGGCACCACCACAGACCCTGTGCGCAAAACCGTGGAACTCCCGGGCCTGGGTGCGTGCGTTCTCATTGATACGGCGGGCCTGGACGATGCCAGCCTCCTGGGCCCGGAGCGCCGCCGCCGCACCCTCGCCGTCCTGGACGAAACCGACATAGCGGTAGTATTATCTCCGTCTGTCATACCGAGCGAAGCGAGCGTATCTCATCTTCTGGCGTTATTAGAATCCTCCAGCATTCCCATTGTTCAGTACACCCGCGGCGAATCCATCGAATCCCTTATGGAACGCCTCCGTGCGGTGGCTCCCAAACAGGAGGAGCGCTTCCTGACCGGCAATCTGGTCAAAGCGGGTGACTGCGTTATGCTGGTGATGCCGCAGGACAGCGAGGCCCCCAAGGGGCGCCTAATCCTGCCGCAGGTGCAGGTGCTTCGGGAACTGCTGGACCGCGGCTGCAACGCTCTCTGCTGCACGCCCGAGTCCCTGGCATCGGCCCTTAAACGCGTCACTCCGGATTTGGTCATCACCGATTCCCAGGTCTTCGGCCTGGTGAACCGGGCCCTCCCCTCCTCCATTCCGCTCACTTCCTTCTCCGTGCTTCTGGCCGGAGCGAAGGGAGACCTCCGCACCTTCGTGGAAGGCGCATCGGCCATCGACCGTCTCCAGCCCGGAGACCGCGTGCTCATAGCCGAGGCCTGCACCCACGTTCCCGACACGGAAGACATCGGCCGGGTCAAAATCCCCGCCCTGCTAAGGAAGAAGGCCGATATTAAAGTGGACATCGCTGCCGGGAACGACTTCCCGGAGGACCGCACTCCCTACCAGCTCATCATCCACTGCGGCGGGTGTGTGGCTACCAGGACGCTTGTCCAGAGCCGCATAAAAAAGGCACTCCGCGCGGGAGTGCCCATTACCAATTACGGGATAGCGATTGCTAAACTGCAGGGGATCCTGGAAAGGATCGCCCTTCCCTAGTCCTCGAAATCCGTTACAATCTTCTTGATATCCGAGGGATTCAGGCGGCCGTAGACCTTTTCTCCGATGGTGGCCACCGGAGCCAGGCCGCAGGCGCCCACGCAGCGCAGGCAGTCCAGGGAGAACTTGCCGTCGGGCGTAGTCTCTCCCACTTCTATGCCCAGTACACGCTTGAATTCCTCCAGCACCTTGTCCGATCCACGGACATAGCAGGCCGTTCCCAGACAAACGGAAACGGGATACTTGCCCTTGGGGACCATGGAGAAGAAGGAATAGAACGTGACCACCCCATAGACCTTCTGCTCCGGAATGCCCAGTTCGCGGGCAATCACCCGCTGGACGGCCTCCGGAATATAGCCCAGAGTGTTCTGCGTTTCGTGCAGGATGCTGATGAGTTCGCCGGGATCGTTGTTGAACTTGTGGCAAATCTCTTCCGTGGCGCGGAGCGCCTTGCTGGATACTTTAAACTCACTCATGGCTACTTGATGCTTTTGTCAAAATAATGGGTGTGCAGGAGGTGGTGGGCACGCGTGCTCATGGGCTCTCCCAGGAATTCCTTGTAAAGCTTCTGGATATCCGGATTCTCGTGGCTCTTGCGGATGGGCTTTCCTTCATCCTCGGCATAGATGGCCTTGGCGCGGGCCTTGATGACCTCCACGTTGCCGTGATGGTAAGGCTGACCTGCGCCGTCGATGCAGCCGCCCGGGCAGGCCATGATTTCCACCACGTGGTAATCCAGCTCACCGGCGCGCAGCTTGTCCATGATGATGCGGGCATTGCCCAGCGTATGGGCCACGCAGACCTTGAGCGGGAAGCCGCCCAGATCAATGGTGGCCTCCTTGATGCCTTCCAGACCGCGGACCTCGTGGAATTCCAGTTTGGGCAGCGTCTTTCCGGTATATACCTCATAAACGGTACGCAGAGCGGCTTCCATAACACCGCCGGTGGCACCGAAGATGGCAGCCGCACCGGAACTCTCTCCCATGGGCTTGTCAAAGTCTTCGTCCTGCAGTTTGAGGAAGTCGATATTGGAACGCTTGATAAGGCGGGCCAGTTCGCGGGTAGAGATGCTGTAATCCACGTCGGGATTGCCGTCCACCTTGAACTCTTCGCGCTCGCACTCGTATTTCTTGGCCAGGCAGGGCATTACGGACACCACCACCAGTTTCTCGCGAGGAATGCCCATCTTGTTGGCCCAGTACGTCTTGGCAATGGCGCCGAACATCTGGGCAGGCGATTTGGCCGATGAAGGATACTCCAACAGGTCGGGATAATGGTGCTCATAGAAGTTGACCCACGCCGGGCAGCAGGAAGTCATGATGGGGAGCTTGACGTTCTTATCCCCACCCAGGAAGGCCTTGAGGCGGGAAAGAATCTCGGCCCCTTCTTCCATGATGGTAAGGTCGGCGCCAAAGTCCGTGTCAAACACATAGTCGAAGCCCAGGGCGCGCAGGGAGGCGGCCAGCTTGCCGGTAACGATGGTACCGGGCTGCAGGCCGAATTCCTCTCCCAGGGCCACACGCACGGCCGGTGCCGGCTGGGCAATGACAATCTTGTCCGGGTTGCAGAGGTCTTCCAGCAGGCGGTCCGTATTGTCCCTTTCGGTGAGGGCACCGGTGGGGCACACGGCCACGCACTGGCCGCAGTAGGTGCAGTTGGTCTCGGAGAACATCCGGTCAAAGGTAGGGGCGATGGTGGCATCGAAGCCGCGGCGGATGGCCCCCAGCACGCCCACCGTCTGCACATTGTTGCAGATGCTTTCGCAGCGGCGGCACAGGATGCACTTGTCCATGTTGCGGGTAATGGCCACCGTCTGCTCCTTCTTGCGGGAAGACTGCTCTCCCTTATACGGCATCTCGCGAATGTTGAAGCGGGTCACCAGCTTCTGCAAGTCGCAGTGGTTGCACTTGGCGCAGGTAAGGCAGTCGTTGGGATGGTCGGAAAGGATGAGTTCCGCCACCGTCTTGCGGGCGCGCACAACGCGGGCCGAATTGGTACGGACCACCATCCCCTCGGTGACAAAGGTTGCACAGGAAGGCGCCAGGTTGCGCCGGCCTTCAATCTCCACCACGCAGATGCGGCAGGCGGCCGGAGAACTCTTGACGCAGGTTCCCTTAAGGTCTATGTGGCACAGGGCGGGAATGTCGATGCCCACGGTGGCGGCGGCGTCCAGGACGCTGGTACCCTGGGGCACGGAAACCGGTCTGTTATCTATAGTAAGATGTATCAAATTTTCCATAGCGCTCTACTTAAATGACGTTGATGGCTCCGAACTTGCACCGGCTCATGCACATGCCGCAGCGGATGCACTTCTCCGGATTGATCACAAACGGTTTGCGGACCTCGCCGGCGATGGCTTCGGCCGGGCAGCCGCGGGCGCAGGAGCTGCAGCCCTTGCACAGCACCGGATCGATGGAATACGTAAGGAGGGCCTTGCACTTATGGGCACGGCACACGTGCTTGTTCACATGCTCCTCATACTCCTCGCGGAAATTGGCCAGGGTGCTGAGGACCGGGTTCGGGGAGGTCTGGCCCAGGCCGCACAGGGCGGTGTCCTTGATAACTTTGGCCAGGGTTTCCAGTTTCTCCAGGTCCTGAGGCGTTCCGCGTCCATCCGTAATGCGGGTCAGGATTTCCAGCATACGGCGGTTGCCGATGCGGCAGGGCGTACACTTGCCGCAGGACTCGTCCACGGTGAACTCCAGGAAGAACTTGGCCACGGAAACCATGCAGTCGTCCTCGTCCATCACAATCATACCGCCGGAACCCATCATGGAACCGGCCGCTGCAAGCGACTCATAGTCAATGGGAATATCCAGGTGCTTTTCCGTAAGGCAGCCACCGGAAGGACCGCCGGTCTGGACGGCCTTGAACTTCTTACCGTTCTTGACGCCGCCGCCAATGTCGTAGATAATCTCGCGCAGCGTGGTTCCCATGGGCACTTCGATAAGGCCCACGTTGTTGATCTTGCCGGCCAGGGCAAACACCTTGGTACCCTTGGATTTTTCCGTGCCGATGGAGGCGAACCACTGGGGACCCTTGGTGAGGATGACAGGCACGTTGGCCAGGGTTTCCACGTTGTTTACATTGGTAGGCCGACCCATGTAGCCCGCTTCGGCCGGGAACGGAGGTTTCAGCGTAGGTTCACCGCGCTTGCCTTCCATGGAATGGATAAGGGCGGTCTCTTCGCCGCAGACGAAGGCGCCGGCACCGTAGCGGATCTCGATGTCGAAGTTGAAGCCCGTCCCCAGGATGTTCTCTCCCAGCAGTCCGTATTCACGGGCCTGGGCGATGGCCACCTTGAGCCGGTGCACGGCCAGAGGATACTCGGCCCTGATGTAGATGAGACCATGGTTGGCGTTGATGCAGTAGCCGCAGATCATCATGGCTTCCACCACCGAGTTGGGGTCGCCTTCCATGATGGAACGGTCCATGAAGGCACCGGGGTCACCCTCGTCGGCATTACACACCACGTACTTGTCGGGCGCGTCGAACTTGCGGGCAATCTCCCACTTGACGCCGGTAGGGAAACCTGCGCCGCCGCGGCCGCGCAGGCCGCTGGCCTTGACATCGGCCAACACCTCCAGGCTGTCCCGCTGCAGGCTCTGCGCCAGGGCCTTGTAACCGTCGCGGGCAATATACTCGAGGATGTTCTCCGGGTCGATGAAACCGCAGTTTCGCAGGGCTATACGCAACTGCTTGCGGTAGAAGTTCATGTGCTTGGAATCACTGATGTGATTGCCGGTCCCGGGATCCTTGTAGAGGAGGCGTTCAACCTTTTCGCCGCCCAGGATGTGTGCGGTGACAATCTCCTCCACATCCTCCGGACGAACGGAGGTGTAGAAGGTATTGTCCGGGATGATCTTGACGATGGGGCCTTTCTCGCAGAAGCCGAAGCAACCGGGAACCACCACCTCCACCTTATCGGCCACCCCGTGGGCAGCCAGGCTGGCGCGGAAGTTCTCTACGATTTTGGCACTGTCGGAGGCTTTGCAACCGGTACCGCCGCAGCAGAGAATCTGCATGTGCGGCGTTCCCTTTTCCAGGCCGCAGGCGGTTTCCTGCACCACCTTGTTGCTTTCCTCCCGCAAGGCAAGCGCTTGGACGGCTTTCCTTCTGATGTCTTCTAATTCAGCTGCAGAAGTGATTTTCATATCTGTAGGAAATAACTAAGATTGGCTATATACGGTACGGCGCTCCTTGTACAACGCCCAGACGGCCCACACCAGCGTGATGATCACACTCATGGGAACGCCCACAGTGAGCATTTCGCGGAGCATCACGGATGCCCCGCCGGTCTCACCCAAGGCGGTAAAGAAGGGGAAACGCCAGGTCAGCTCACCATTGATTACGTGGTCTACGATGAGCATGACGCTGCCGCCCCAGAGCATCAACTCCAGAGAAGCAAGGTTGCGGCCCACAAAGCCGTCTTTCCGCCCCCATTTGCGAAGGGCGCTGGTGGCAATAGCCTGAACCAGAGGTACTACGAAACAAGCCATAATTTATAATACTTCTATTTCTTTGATTTCTACTTCATTCCCGCATTTCAGCACCGTGTCTTCACTCCCGCAGTACGGGCACGTCCGGCCGTGCTCCACCGTGGGATACTCTTTCCCGCAGGCATTGCACGTTGTCACCGCCGGCAGCATATTGCACCTGAGCTCGCAGCCCCGCAGGAGATCCTCCTTATCGGCCGCCCAGCGCCAGCAATCCGTCAAATAATCCGGCACCACCGTAGACACTTCGCCAATATTCATAACCACGGCATTCACATGCTCCACACCATGCTCCAGGGCCGCCTTCTTAACGTCCCTGATAATGTAAAACACAATGCCTAATTCATGCATAAACTTTGATTATGAAATAAGATGTATGTCCCCAAAACCGTAGACGCCCATGTCTCGTGAATGGGAGGGGCCCGCCGCGCAGCGGTGGGAGGGATAGGACCGAAGGTCCGTAGTTTTGGGGATATGCATCTTATTTCTTCTTAAACAATATTTTACCTGTACGTTTAACCATGTAGGGCAGGATTCCGGAGAACTTGTCTTCGGATGTGCGCATTACAGAGGCTTCCGGATGGACTCGGTGCAGGTGGATGGCGTCGAAGCCGCACTTGGTGGTACAGACACCGCAGCCTATGCAGCGGTTTTCGTCCACCACGGAGGCTCCGCAGGAGAGGCAACGGGCCGTCTCCTTGCGCACCTGCTCTTCCGTCAGCGTGCCCTGATACTCCTGGAAGGCGTTTTTCACCGGCACGACTCCCGGATCCTGACGGGATCCGTTATCATAAGACTCAACCAGGATATCCTGCTTGTTGAGCTCGATGAAGTCTCTCCTGTTGCGGCCGATGGTCATATGTCCGTGCTGCACGAAGCGGTGCAGGCTCTCCGCGGCCTCCTTGCCGGCTGCGATGGCGTCGATGGCAAACTTGGGTCCCGTGAAGACGTCGCCTCCCACGAAGATGTCCGGCTCGGCCGTCTGATACGTTAATTTATCGGCCACAGGATATACTCCGCGGAAGAATTCCACCTTTGTGTCCTTGAGAAGGTCTTTGAGGAGGACCGTCTGGCCGATGGCGAAGATGACCAGATCGGCCTCGAGGGTGATGAGCTCGTTCTCGTCGTATTCCGGGGCGAACTTGTGCTCTGCGTTGAAGACGGAGGTGCATTTCTTGAAGACGATGCCCTTGACCTTGTCCTCGCCCAGCACTTCCTTCGGGCCCCAGCCGGGATTCAGGACCACTCCGTCCTCGCGGGCTTCGGCGCGCTCTTCCAGGGAGGCAGGCATGATGTCCTCGGTTTCCAGGGACAGCATGGTGACTTCGGAAGCGCCGCTGCGCTTGGCCACACGGGCGGCGTCGATGGCTACGTTGCCGCCGCCAACCACCACCACCTTACCGGAAACCTTGACGTCTCCGCAGTTGGCCTTGTGCAGGAAATCAATGGCCGTAGTGGTCCCGGGGAGCGTTTCTCCGGGGATGCCGGGCAGTCTTCCGCCCTGGCAGCCGATGGCCACATAGAAGCCCTTATAACCTTCTTCCCTCAGGCTGGCAATGGTAACATCCTTACCCACTTCCACGCCACACTTGATGTCCACGCCAATCTCTTTCATGATATCAATCTCGGCCTTCAGGACGTCCTTGCCCAGTTTGTAGGAAGGAATGCCGTAGCGGAGCATTCCGCCGGGTTCCGGATTGCGCTCGAAAAGGGTGGGCTTGTAACCCATGGTGGCCAGGTAGTAGGCGCAGGACAGGCCGGCCGGGCCGCCGCCGATGATGGCGATCTTCTCTTCCCAGCGGTCCTGGACGTTGGAGCAGATGTTCACCTCCGGCACAAAGCGGGTTTCGGCCTTGAGGTCCTGCTCGGCTATGAATTTCTTCACGGCGTCGATGGCCACCGCGCGGTCTATGGTGCCGCGGGTGCAGGCGTCCTCGCAGCGGCGGTTACATACGCGGCCACAGACGGCGGGCAGCGGATTCTCCCGTTTGATGAGCTCCAGGGCCTCGGTGTATTTCCCCTCGGCTGCCTTCTTCAGATAGCCCTGAACGGCAATGTGGGCCGGGCAGGCCGTCTTGCACGGCGAAGTGCCCGTGGGGTAGCAGTTGATGCGGTTGCGGTCCCGGTAATCCTCGTTCCACTTGTGAGGACCCCAGGCCGATGCATCCGGCAGCTCCTGCTTGGGATATTGCTGAGGGCCGTGCTGGGTGCAGAGTTTCTGGCCCAGCTTCACGGCTCCGGCGGGGCAGTACTCCACGCATCGGCCGCATGCCACGCAGTTCTTCGGATCCACCTCGGCCACATAGGCACTGCGGCTCATATTGGGCGTGTTGAAGAGCTGCGAGGTTCGCAGTGCGTTGCAAATCTTCACGTTGCAGTTGCAGATGGCGAAGATCTTGCCCTCGCCGTCGATATTGGTCACCTGATGCACGAATCCGTGGTCCTCGGCCTTCTTGAGGATGGCCATGGCCTCGTCGTAGGTGATGTAGTGGCCGCGGCCGGTCTCGGCCAGATAATCGGCCATATCGCCCACTCCGATGCACCAGTCGCGGTAGTCGTCGGCGCAGCCTTCGTCCAGCTTCTTGCGGCCGTAGCGGCAGCTGCAGATGCCCACGCCCAGATGGCCCTCGTAGCGTTTGAGCCAGTAGGAAATATGCTCTATGTCAATGGATTCGTTCTCCATGGAGATGGCTTTCTCCACGGGAATCACGTGCATGCCGATGCCGCTGCCACCCATAGGGACCATGGGCGTAATCTTCTCCAGTGGCAGGAACGTCATACGCTCGAAGAACATGGCCAGTTCCGGATGCTTGTCCATGAGTTCCACGTTCATGTTGGTGTACTCGGCACTGCCGGGAACGAACATGGGCACCCAATAAATGCGGGCCTCGCGCTCGAAGGATGCACCGGGAACCGGACCTTCCTTGGTGTACTTGTCACCATAGTCGTATTCCAGCATGCCGAACCAGGCCAGCTTATCCAGAAGATCGTCAAAGCTCTTGTCATCCGGGGTATAATGCTTCTTGGCGTTCCACTCGTGCAGTTCCTGATAGGAATGGTGCTCCCTCACCTTGAAGAAATTGCCGGGCAGCATGTCCAGCAGAAGGTCCAGGGAGGCCTCGCGCGTTACGGCATCCATTTCGTCCTCGAAGATGCAGGCCAGGCCCCAGTATTCCGGGGCGTCGGTATCCATCTTAATCTTGCCGGGCACGCGGTCCGTGACGTGGCGGACGAATTTCAGAAGCTTGGGATTGGGATTCTTGTCCCCTTTATGCTTGGGAACAAATTTGGTGGACATTTCAGGCATATGCGGTCAGTTTTTCCAGTTTTTAATTTCATTGAGAAGCCATTGGGCCAGTTCATCCACGCCTTCTCCGGTTTTGGCGCAGATGGGAATGACGGTGGCCTTGGGATTGCGCATGTGGATATATTCCTTGCACTTATCCAGGTCGAAGTCAAAGTACGGCATCACGTCCATCTTGTTAATAACCACCAGGTTGCAGATGGAGAACATAAGAGGGTACTTGAGGGGCTTGTCGTGTCCCTCGGGCACGGACAGGATCATGGCATTCTGGGCCGATCCGGTATCGAACTCCGCCGGGCATACCAGGTTGCCAACGTTTTCCAGGATAACCAGGTCCAGGCCGTCCAGGGCCACATTGTCCAGCCCCTGGCGCGTCATTTCGGCGTCCAGGTGGCACATGCCTCCGGTATGGAGCTGGATGGAGGGGATGCCGGTGGCTTCCTTGATTTTGACGGCATCCACGTCGCTGTCGATATCGGCCTCCATCACCGCCACGCGCACCTGGTCCTTGATGAGGTTGACGAGCCGGATGAGGGTGGTGGTTTTTCCGCTGCCGGGGGATGACATCAGATTAAGCAGATACACGCCCTTGCGCTTGAGTTCTGCGCGGAGGGCATCGGCCTCTTTTTCATTGTCTTCGAAGATACTCTTCTTTATCTCAATGACTTTAACGCCGTCTTCCATAGGCGGTTAATGGTTTTAGTGTTTTTTTTAATTTGTGCAATTTACTAAAAAATCCCCGAAAAGCGAAATATTTCTCCATTCCCCTAAATATGACTATATTTGTAAGTTAAATGAAAAGAAACATTGCCGCCATAGCGCTTCTGCTTGTCCTCACCCTTTCCTGCAACTGGGGACAGCGGCGGGGCGTTTCCACTCCCGAACCCGAGGATATGGTAAATGACACTGTGTATCCCCTGGGTTTCTGCACGGATTCCTTCCGGCGCGTGGACGGAACCGTGGCGGCGGGAGCCACTTTCTCGGGTCTGATGGGCAGCCTGGGCCTCTCCGGCGACGAAACTTACCAGCTCATCCACGCCTCAGAAGGCATCTTCGACGTCCGCCGTTTCCGCGCGGGCAATTCCTGGCAGGCGTATTATTCGGATTCCACCAAGCTGAAGTACCTGGTTTACCAGGACAATCGCGTGCGCAGCATCGTCTTCCAGTGCCGGGACAGCCTCGCCGCCTGGACCTACGACAAACCCGTGGAAAGGCAGGAAAAGGTGGCCGATATCACCATCCACACTTCGCTCTGGAACGACATGCTGGACGCCGGCGCCTCTCCCCTGATCATAGTGGAACTGGCCGATATCTACGCCTGGACGGTGGACTTCTTCGGCCTTCAGGAAGGGGACCGTTTCCGCGTGCTGTACAACCAGGACGTCTGCGAAGGCGAAGTTTTCCGCATTGTAGACGTTCCCTACGCGGTATTCAGCCGCGACGGCAAGGAATATCCCGCCCTTTATCTGGATCAGCACGACAATGGCAACAAATACTGGAACGAGAAGGGTGAAAGCATGCGCAAGGCCTTCCTCAAGGCCCCGCTCAAGTTCTCCCGCATCTCTTCCGGCTTCTCCTATCACCGTCTTCATCCCGTTCACGGGACAGTCCGCCCCCACACCGGGGTAGACTATGCGGCTCCCACCGGCACGCCGGTGATGAGTATCGGAGACGGCACCGTCATCAGCAAAGGCTGGGGCGGCGGCGGTGGCAACACCGTCAAAATCCGCCACAACTCTGTATATACCACTGCCTACCTCCACCTGTCCAAATACGCCGCCGGCCTCAAAGTGGGAGACCGCGTGCACCAGGGCCAGGTCATCGGCTATGTAGGCATGACGGGCACGGCCACCGGCCCCCACCTGGACTTCCGGGTGTGGAAAAACGGTACGCCCATCAACCCGCTCAAAATGGAATCGCCTTCGGGAGACCCTATCCGCGAAGAATTCAAGCCCTCCTTGGATTCCGCGTACCGCGTGCGCTCCCAGCGGCTGGATTCCCTGTTAGTCAGTAGTAAATAGTCTTGAATGAAAGCAAACGAATTTGATGTAATAATCATCGGCGGCGGCATTACGGGAGCCGGAACGCAAAGGGACTGCGCCATGCGCGGCCTCCGCACGCTCTTGGTAGACCGCTCGGACATCGCCACCGGAGCCACGGGCCGCAACCACGGCCTGCTGCACTCCGGCGCGCGCTACGCCGTGAACGACCCCGAATCGGCCGCCGAATGCATCCGGGAAAATATGATCCTGCGCCGGGTCGCCGCCCACTGCATTGACGAGAACGACGGCCTCTTCGTAACCCTTCCCGAAGACGACCTGGATTACCAGAAAACCTTCGTCCAGGCCTGCCGAAACGCCGGTATCAGGGCCGATATCATCGACCCGGACCTGGCCCGCCGCCTGGAGCCGTCCGTGAATCCGGACATCATAGGCGCCGTGCGCGTGCCGGACTGCAGCGTAGATCCCTTCCGCCTTTGCGCCGCCAACATGCTGGACGCCAAACTTCACGGCGGCCAGGTGCGCCTGCAGACGGAAGTGACGGGCATCATCAGGGAAGGAGACACCGTCAAGGGCATCCGCACCCACAACCGCAATACCGGGGAAGATGTGGAATTCTACGCCCCCATCGTAGTGAATGCCGGCGGCGTCTGGGGTCAGGAACTAGCCCAGATAGCCGGGGTCAAGGTGGGCATGTTCCCCGCCAAGGGCTCCCTCCTCATCTTCGCCCACCGCGTGAACAACATGGTCATCAACCGCTGCCGCAAGCCCTCCAATGCCGATATTCTGGTTCCCGGAGACACCGTCTGCATCGTGGGTACCACCTCTTCCCGCATCCCGCTGGAAGAGTGCCGCAATGTGGCCGTCACACCCGACGAGGTCACCCTCCTCATCACGGAAGGCATGAAACTGGCCCCGAGGCTCGCATCCACCCGCATCCTCCGCGCCTATGCCGGCGTACGCCCGCTTGTAAGTGCCGATGACGACCCTTCGGGCCGCAACATCTCCCGCGGCATCGTCTGCCTGGACCACGAGGTCCGCGACGGGGTCAAGGGGCTCATCACCATCACCGGCGGCAAGCTCACCAGTTACCGCCTGATGGCCGAAATGGCCACCGACCTGGTGTGCAAGAAGCTGGGCGTGGACAAAGCCTGCGAAACCGCCACCACTCCCCTTCCAGGCTCGGAAGAGGGTTCCTACGAGGAAGTGGCCAAGAAGATTTGGGAGAATCCCACCACGGCCCAGAAAGTGGCTGCCTCCCGCATGGGCACCCGCGTTTCCCGCATGCGCAGTACGGACCATCGCGACGAAGCCCTCATCTGCGAGTGCGAGCAGGTTTCCATGGGTGAGATCAATTTGGCTATCGAACGCCTGGAAGCCAGCACCCTCACGGACCTTCGCCGCCGCACCCGCGTGGGCATGGGCACCTGCCAGGGTGAGTTCTGCGCCTGCCGTGCCGCCGGCCTCCTGGCCAAGGCCCACGGCTGCATAGAGAAAGAAAGGGAAGACATCGACTCCTTCCTCCAGGAGCGCTGGAAGGGCAACTTCCCCATCGGCTGGGGAGAAACCCTCCGCGAGGCCGAATATACACAATGGGTTTATAAACACGTGCTGGGCATATGAGGTACGATACTGTCATAATTGGAGGCGGCCTGGCCGGCCTCACCGCGGGCATCCGCCTGCAGAAGGCCGGGAAAAACACCGCCATCGTAAGTACCGGACAGAATGCCCTGTACTTCTTCTCCGGCTGCTTCGAATCCATCCAGGAACCCACCCCGGAGATTCAGTCCCTCTTTTCCGAGGCCGGCATCCGGCTGCACTACTCGCCGGGCGTACGCCTCATGCCCATGGGCACCTTCAAGGAATCGGCCCTGGCGCTGGAGGACGTGAGCCTCTTCCCCAGCCCGAAGTTTGGAAGGAAGGTGCTCATTATCAACTTTATGGCCTACCACGACTTCTTCTCCTCCTTCCTGGCCGAGGGACTGGAGAAGCAGGGCATGGAATGCCGCATCCGCTTCCTCAACCTGGGAGACCTTGCCCAGCCGGAACTGGGCCCCAACCAGATGCGCGCCGTGCAGATCGCCCGCAAGATGGACGAGGTGTGGGACAAGGTGGTGCAGGAGGTGCGCGTGCTCCTCAAGGACGAGGACACCGTCATCCTGCCGCAGGTCTTCGGCCTCAACGACGCCACCATTCCCGAGCGCATCCGCCAGGGCATCCCTGCCCGCGTGGTCTTTGCCGCCACCCTGCCTCCCTCCGTGCCCGGCATCCGCACCCAGATGCTGCTCAAGAAGCGCTACGAGGTGTTGGGCGGCACCTATCTCATGGGAGACCGCGTTACGGGCGCCCATGTCTATGAGGATACGGTTCAGAATGTGGTAACCAAGCATCTGGACCGCCATTACCTGGAGGCCGATAACTTCATTCTGGCCAGCGGAGGTTTCTTCTCCAAGGGCCTCGACAGCAATCCTTTCAAAGTATACGAGCCCCTGTTCGAACTGGACATGGACTACAATACGGACCGTAACGCCTGGTACGATCCCTCCTTCACTAACCACCAACCTTACATGGGCTTCGGTGTCAAGACCGACGCCGACTTCCGCCCCAGCCGCAAAGGCGTTCCCGTCAAGAACCTCTATGTCATAGGTTCCATCCTGGGAGAAACCCATCCCGAACTGGGCTGCGGAGCCGGCCTCGCCATCCGGAGTGCCCTCAAGGTAGCTAACCTAATTACCGAACCTCATGCAGTACCAGGAGTATACACAGAGTGAGTATAACTTCGAGGAGTGCACCAAATGCACCATCTGCACGGCCTACTGCCCGGTCATGCAGGTGAACCCGCTGTATCCCGGCCCCAAGCAGGCCGGACCGGACGGGGAACGCCTCCGTCTGCGGGACCCGGGCTTCTTTGACGCAGCCCTCAAGTACTGCCTCAACTGCAAGCGCTGCGAGGTGTACTGTCCCTCGGAGGTAAAGGTGGCCGATCTTATCCAATCGGCCCGCATCCGATATGAGCGCACGCCGCCCAAGGTGAGAGACTACCTGCTGGCCAGCACGGACGTAATGGGCAAACTGGCCCGCCCGGTGGCTCCTATAGTGAACTTCGCCACCCGCCAGCAGCTTACCCGTACCGCCATGGATGTCACGCTGCGCATTGACCGGCACCGCACTTTCCCGGAGTACTCCGCCAGAGGCTTCGAGGGCTGGCTCAAGCGCCGCAAGAAAGAGCAGGCGGCTTTCCCGGAACAGGTTGCCTATTACCACGGCTGCTATGTCAATTACAACTACCCTCAGCTGGGCAAGGACCTGGTGAAGGTGCTCAATGCGATGGGCGTAGGCGTCCAGCTTCTGGAGAAGGAGCAGTGCTGCGGCATCGCCCTCATTGTGAACGGCCAGTCGGCCCAGGCCCGGAAGAAGGCCCTGCACAATGTGGAAAGCCTGGGCAAGGCCGTGGAAAGCGGCCTCAAGGTGGTAACCACCTCCTCCACCTGCACGCTCACCATCCGGGACGAGTATCCGTCCCTGCTGGAGGTGGACAACGCCGCCGTCCGCGACTCGGTCCTCATGGCCACCCGCTTCATCTGCGAAAAGCTGGAGCAGGGCGCCACACTCCCCTTCCGGAACGATTTCCACAAACGCATCGCCTACCACACGCCCTGCCACATGGCGCGCCTGGGATGGGGTATCTTCTCCCAGAGACTCCTCCAGATGATTCCCGGTGTGGAGTTCACTCCCCTGGAGCAGACCTGCTGCGGCATGGCCGGAACCTACGGCTTCAAGAAAGAGAATTACGCCAACTCCCAGGCCATAGGAGCGCCCCTTTTCGACCAGATCCGCGCCGTGAACCCGGACGTGGTGGCCTGCGACTGCGAAACCTGCAAATGGCAAATAGAAATGTCCACCGGCTACAAAGTGGAGAACCCCATCTCCATCCTGGCCGAAGCTATATCAGATAATGGTAAAGATTAAGGTATAGGGCTTCAAAACCTTAGCCACCCTCGGCTACCCCGTAAGGGCAAGTGCCCCCTGGGGGGCCATAGGGGGTATAGTTTTTTCCCGGTTTCCCGGGAGGGGCCCGCCCCGCAGGGGTGGGAGGGCCGAAGCGAAGCGGAGGGGTTTTGAACCCCTATACCTTAATCAAACACGTTATTAATATGCTAAAGTTTTTGCAACAACCGGCTCATCTGCCCATTGAAACGGGGCCAGAGGCCGATGCCAAGTACAAGCGCCTGCGCCTGCAGGTATTTCTGGGAGCCTTCATTGGCTACGCAGGCTTTTATCTGGTCCGTAAAAACCTTTCCATGGCTATTCCGGCCATGGAGCCGCTGGGCTTCGACAAGACCGAACTGGGCTTTGTCCTTGGCCTGAATGCGGCGGCCTATGCCCTGTCCAAATTCCTGATGGGCAGCGTATCGGACCGTTCCAACGCCCGCGTATTCCTGCCGCTGGGCCTTATCCTCACGGCCATTTCCATGTGCTTCATGATTGTACCCATCCAGTTTATCGGGGCCGATCACAAAGCCCTGGCCATTCTGGTGATGGGCGTACTCAACGCCGCCGTGGGTTGGTTCAACGGCATGGGCTGGCCTCCTTGCGGCCGCGTGATGACGCACTGGTTCTCACCGGGAGAACGCGGCACCTGGATGAGTGTCTGGAACTGCGCCCATAACGTGGGCGGCGCCCTGGTGGGCCCCATGGCCACTTACGGCGCTGCATGGTTCGGCAGCTGGTTCTACGGTGCCCATACCGAGCTTTACTTCCTCATCGGCACCTTTGCCTTCCCTGCAGCCGTGGCCATCTTCATTGCCCTGCTGGCCTACGTCCTGCTGCGGGATACACCGCAGTCCTGCGGCCTCCCTTCCGTGGAAGCCTGGCGCAACGACTATCCCAAGAACTATTCCCACAAGCACGAACAGACCCTTACCACCAAGGAAATCTTCTTCCAGTACGTACTGAACAACAAGTTCCTGTGGTTCATCGCCCTTTCCAATGCCTTTGTCTATATGGTTCGCTACGGCTGCCTGGACTGGGCTCCCACCATCCTCACGGAGAAGGGAATCGACCTCAAGAGCGCCGGCTGGGCCTACTTCGCCTACGAGTTCGCCGCCATCCCGGGCACCCTGCTCTGCGGCTGGCTATCCGACAAACTCTTCCACGGCAAGCGTGCCCTGCCCACCATCCTCTTCATGGCCCTGGTGCTCATTTTCATTATACTCTACTGGCTGTACATCGATAACCTCACCATGGTCATCATCTGCCTCATCGGCATCGGCTTCTTCATCTATGGCCCCGTGATGCTCATTGGCGTGCAGGCCCTGGACCTGGCTCCCAAGAATGCCGCCGGCACGGCCGCAGGCCTCACCGGCTTCTTCGGCTACTTCCTGGGCACGTTCATCCTGGCCAATACGGTCATAGGCTGGGTAGCCCAGAACTTCGGCTGGAGCTGGACCTTCATCCTCCTGCTGGTCGCCTGCCTCCTGGCCATCTTCTTCATGGGCCTCACCCTGAAGGAAGAACGCCGTGGCTAAGATTTCCGTGAAATACAACTAACTGATTATCAGTAATTAACACAAATTCTCCTCGGAGTTTTTCCGAGGAGAATTTTTATAATTAGCTCATTGTGAGCCAGTTCCATTTCACGGCCAATGAAAGCCGATAGCACTATGGAATTAGAAAACCAGCAGGAAGAGCCCCGCAGCGAGGCAGGCACCTACCATGGGGCCAGCAACGGGAACCCAGCTGTAGTTCCAGCCGCTGTCGCGCTTGCCGGCGATGGGCAGAATGGCATGGGCGCAGCGCGGCGAAAGGTCACGCGCCGGGTTCATGGCATAACCGGTGGTTCCGCCCAGGGACATACCCAGCGCCATGATGAGGCAGGTCACAGGAAGAGAACCGATGGCGCCCGGAGAAGCCATCACGGAGCCCACCTGGAAGGCATTGCCTTCAAAGCCGATGGCAAGGATCACAAACACCAGCAGGCAGGTGGCAATGACCTCGGAGAGGAAGTTGCGCCATGGGTTCCAGATAGCCGGCATTGTGCAGAAGGTGCCCAGCATGGTATCCGGCTGATCAGCCGTAGCCTTATAGTGGTCCTTGTAGAAAATCCATACCAGAACAGCACCCACGAAGCCGCCCAGCATCTGGGCCACGCAGTAACCCAGCACCTGGCTCCAGGCAAACTTGCCGGCAATGGCCAGGCCCAAAGTAACGGCCGGGTTCAAGTGCGCACCGGAAACAGGGCCGGCAATGAGCACGCCCATCATCACGGCAAAGCCCCAGGCCAGGGCAATCACCACCCATCCGCCGCCCTGAGCTTTGGATTTGTTCAAAGAGCAGGCGGCGCATACGCCGTCACCCAGCAGCACGAGCACCAGAGTGCCCAAAAACTCAAAAACGTAAGGATTCATAATCGTTTAAGCTTATTGGTTTTCTGAGGTAGTACCTCCGGAAGCCTTAGCCACCCTCGGCTATTAGAGGGGGGGGACCCGCCGCGAAGCGGTGGGGGGGCCGAAGCGAAGCGTAGGGGGTTCCGGAGGTACTACCTCAGAAACTATTTACTGATTGTACGGTTGATCGCATCGGCCCAGCCAGCCTTGACGGCGGTGACGTCGGTGCCGGTGGGTTTGAAGCAGCGCTCTACCTGCCACTGGGCCTTAATCTCGTCCAGGGAATTCCAGTAGCCAACGGCCAGGCCGGCCAGGTAGCAGGCACCCATGGCGGTGGTTTCCGTAACGACGGGACGGACCACGGAGGCGCCCAGGATATCGGCCTGGAACTGCATCATGAGGTTGTTGCGGGAAGCGCCGCCGTCCACCTTCAGCTCGGCCAGGGGTACTCCGGCGTCCTTTTCCATAGCGTTCACGATGTCCATGGTCTGGAAAGCGATGCCTTCCAGGGCGGCACGGGCAATGTGCGCTGCCGTGGTGCCGCGGGTGATGCCGCAAATGACGCCGTGGGCATACTGGTCCCAGTACGGGGCTCCCATGCCGGTGAGGGCGGGCACAAAGTACACGCCGCCGTTGTCCTCGACAGTAGCCGCCAGGGCCTCAATCTCGGAAGAGGAGCGGATGATTCCCAAGCCGTCCCGCAGCCACTGGACCACGGAGCCGCCCACGAAGATGGAACCTTCCAGGGCGTAGTTCACGGTGTCCCCTATCTTCCAGGCTATGGTGGTAAGGAGGTTGTTCTTGGAAAGGATGGGCTTGTTGCCCGTATTCATGAGAAGGAAGCAACCGGTTCCGTAAGTGTTCTTCACTGCGCCGGGATCCGTGCACATCTGGCCGAAGAGGGCCGCCTGCTGGTCACCGGCGATGCCGGCGATGGGAACCTCGTGAGCAAAGATGGTGGTCTTGGTATGGCCATACACCTCTGAAGAAGACTTCACGGTGGGCATCATGGAAAGCGGAATATTGAAGAGCGAAAGCAGTTCCTTATCCCATTCCAGGGTGTTGATGTTGAACAGCATGGTGCGGGAGGCGTTGGTCACGTCCGTCACGTGCACCTCGCCGCGGGTAAGCTGCCACACCAGCCAACTGTCCACGGTGCCGAAGCGCAGTTTGCCGGCATCGGCCTTTTCCCTGGCTCCGGGTACGTTGTCCAGGATCCACTTGATCTTGGTGCCGGAGAAGTAGGCGTCGATGATAAGGCCCGTCTTTTCGCGGATCTTGTCCACCAGTCCCTGCTCCTTCATGGCATCGCAGAAGGCCGATGTACGGCGGTCCTGCCAGACGATGGCGTTGTACACGGGAACGCCGGTCTCGGCATCCCAGACAATGGTGGTCTCACGCTGATTGGTAATGCCGATGGCGGCCAGATCCTTCCCGCTGACGCCCATCTTGGTAATGGCCTGCGCAATGACGGCGGCCTCCGACGACCAGATTTCCATGGGGTCGTGCTCTACCCAGCCGGGCTTGGGGAAATGCTGCGTAAACTCTTGCTGGGCCACGGAGCAGATGTTGCCCTCGTGGTCAAAGACTATGGCCCGGGAACTGCTGGTTCCCTGGTCCAGTGCCAGGATGTACTTATTGTTCATAGGTGCCATCTTCTATCATTTTATGTACGGTTTGCAGGAAATTGGATACCCGCCGGGTATACTCCTCGGGATATCGGGCATAAGAGTTGGCATGCACGGCCCCTTCGGCCACCCAGTATTCCTTGTAGCCCTGGGTCTTGGCGTTGTAGTTCTTCCATATGTCCTCGAAAGCCACGAAATCGTCGGCATCTCCGTGGATGAAGAGCATGGGCTTTTTGCACTTGGCCAGCTGCTTGGAGCAGTCTGCCTCCTCGAAGCGCCAGCCAAACTTACGGTTTGTCACAATGCTGGCGCTGTTGAGAATATCGGTTGGAATGGGGCCGATGTCCTTCAGGTTCTTGGCGAACTGGCCGCGTACGCTGTTGTAACCGCAGTCCTCCACAAAGCACCTCACGTAATCAGGCTGGGGTTCGCCACTGGTAAACATGACCGTAGCGGCACCCATGGACACGCCGTGCAACACCATAAAATCACTGTGATAGATGCCCTGGGCCACATTGATCCAGTTCAGGATGTCATAGCGGTCCAGCCAACCCATCTGGATGGAGGGGCCCTCGGAATACCCGTGGTACTGAAGGTCCGGCATCACGATGTTGTAATTGAGTTCATCCCGGTACATTCGGCCCAGATACAGGAAAACCAGGTGGTTGTCTCCGTAACCGTGAATGATCATGGCCGTTCCGTTGGCCTCCCCGGGCTTGGCGGCAGGGGCATAGACAGCGTGAACGCGGTAATTGTTGTACCCCACTATAAAGGTATCCCGCATCACGCCTATGGCCTTCAGGCTGTCGTACCAGTGGGTACTGCCGGGCCGGAGGGAATCGGCCTTATGGCGGGTACGCTCAATATCGGCAATGCCATGCCTCTTGGGGCTGAGGGCATACTTGGTCGCAACCCGGCCCACCATACAGGAATTAAGAAGCAGGGCCGATAAAGCAATGGCCAGGATGGACGCTAGTTTTTTCATATTAGAAAATGTAGTTCAGGCCGATGTTGATGCCCAGGCTGGCGCCGTCGTTATTCTTCCAGCCGAACTTCTTGCCGTCGAAGAAGATCTTACCAAATTCAAAGTTGACGTTGAAGTTCTGGTTCATGATAACGTGAAGGCCGATACCGGCGCCCATGTGCAGCTTCTGCTTTTCCTCCTTGTAGAAGTCGCTGGCAACATATTGCACCGAGCTGTTGTCAAGCTTGCCGGAGATTCTGTTTACCACCGTATTATCGGCAGCAAAACCGCTGTAGTCGGCCGTAGGCGGGGTATAAGGTTTCAGAATCATACCCATATCGAAGAACGGGTTGGTGGCCAGGATGAAGTTCTGGTTAAAGAGGGTGAAACGGGCAAAGCTCCAGCGGAGTTCCAGGTTGGTCCAGGCGAAACTCTCACCCTGCAGGCGGTTAAACAGCGAACCACGGATGGTAGTGGCAGAGCCCAGGCCTTCCGGACAAAGCTGTTTGAAATTGATGACCTGGAGGGTCTGCATCATATAGGAAGGAGTACGGCCCCAAAGGAGTCCCTGGAAGGCCAGGTGGCCGCCAAAGACCAGTTTGTCGGGTACCAGGGTAGCGAACTGCTTGAAGTGAACGGCCAGCTTGAGATAGTTGGTGCGGTCGGCCTTCGCACGTCCGTTCAGGATATCCGGAGAGCCATACAGGCAAATTTCCAGGTTGGTACCTTTGCTGGGATTATTCTCGTGGTTTCGGGTATCAAACACCACGCCCACCTTGGCTTCCAGATGCTTACCGCCAAACTCTTCGGCCTTGGGAATAAGTCCATGCTTGACATATAGGTCATAGAGAGAAAGGTCGGTGGCGGGGTGCTTGGTTTTCTTGTCATAACCGGCCAGACCTTTGTTCTCTGCATGGCCCGTCTTGATACCCATATAGGTAAGACCGGCCGCCCAGCCCCAGTGGCTCTCGCCAAACTGTCCCTGGAACAGAGCCATACCACGAAGGATATTACGCTTCATCAGGTAAAAGCCCTGACCCTCCTCGCTGAAGGAGTATTTCTTATTCTTTTCACTATTGGTAATCTTGTCCAGGGCTTCCACATAAAGTGAGGAGCCGCCGTTAAATCCATAGAAATTACTTGTCTTATTGGCAAAGTAGGACAGATCAAACGACATGCGGACGCCGGGGATGAGATATTTGCTGTCAAAGAAGGCGTGATATACGGAGTTTCCCTTGGAATACCAGGAAGCTTCCACATTGGCTTTCCATATGTATTCGGGGTACTTGGAGCCGTCTCCGTACCAGAAGATATCCGACATAAGGCCATAGTGCCAACCTAAATCGGAGTTATAACCAAGGGTAGGCAGAGGACCAAGGTTAATGCCGGTTTTTGTGATCTCCTTTTTCTGAGCGGCAGCGGTTAAAGAAATGGCCACCAGAAGGATGCCGGTTAGAAATCTTTTCATATCAGTTATAGTCTAGTTAAAATTTTAGTCACTTAGTTTACAAATATAGCAAATAATTTGCGAATCTGCCATGGAGGGTGTAACTTCGCTGCATAAAACCATCTCATTACCTTTAATGACAACTATTCATCGCCGGATGCTGGCCGCCATCCTCTTCATTTGCGGCCTGGTAACCGTCTCCTGCACCGCTTCCACCCCGGAGCGCATAATCCTGGGAGACGAACAGTTCGAAGTATACATGCCTCTTCTGGAAGGCCAGAGAGTAGCCATCTTCAGCAACCAGACCGGTTTGGTGGGCAATACCAAAACCCACATCCTGGACACCCTCATCGCCAAGGGCGTGAACGTGAGCGCCATCTTCTCCCCGGAGCACGGTTTCCGCGATCTGGCCGATGACGGTTCCCACGTCGGGGACGGCGTGGAGCCCATAACGGGCGTTCCCATCCTTTCGCTGTACGGCGGCGCCGGTGGCCACCACCCCACCCAGGAATCCATGGACATGTTCGACGTGCTCATCGTAGACATCCAGGACGTCGGCCTGCGTTTCTATACTTATTACATTACCATGTGCCACCTGCTGGACGCCTGCGGCGAAGCCGGTAAGCACGTGATCATCATGGATCGGCCCAACCCCAACGGCATGTACGTGGACGGCCCTATCCTGGACATGAGCCTCAAGAGCGGCGTGGGCCACCTGCCCATTCCCACCGTTCACGGCCTCACGCTGGGAGAACTGGCCCGGATGGCCCAGGGAGAGAAATGGCTGAGCGAGGCCGGCAACGCCTGCAAGGTCACCATCGTCCCCTGCAAGAACTACACGCACCAGACCCTGTATGAACTGCCCGTGCGTCCCAGCCCCAACCTGCCCAACATGCAGGCCATCTACCTGTATCCCGCCCTCTGCGGCTTCGAAGGCACGGTGGTAAGCTTGGGCCGCGGTACCGACAAGCCTTTCCAGCAGTACGGTCACCCTGCCCTGGGCGTCAAGTACACCTACACCTTCACGCCCCAGAGCGTCAAGGGTTCCAGCAATCCCCCGCTCCTGGGCCAGCAGTGCTTCGGCGTAGACCTGTCGGAGATGGACCAGAAACAGATCCGTGAGAACGGGCTGGACCTCTCCTACATCATCGACGCGTACACCATCCTCAAGGAACAGGGTATGGAGCAGGGCTTCTTCCGCCGCTTCTTCGACCTCCTCATGGGCCAGCGTTACATCCGCGAAATGATTGAAGAGGGTGCCTCTGCGGCCGATATCAAGGCCCAGTGGCAGGCCGATGTAGAAGCCTTCAAGCAGCAGCGGAAGCCGTACCTCCTCTACGCAGAATAATCTTTGGTATAAATATCCATCCGTTCCCAGAGCCCTCTGGGAATGAGCCGCCAAAAGGCAACCAGAACACGATAGCGCCAGTCAAAGATAATGACCCGGCGCTTTCTTTTTAACCCCTTGAGAATATGGCCGGCAGCCTCCTCCACCGTCATCATCATGGGATAATGATACTTGGGGTCCAGGATATCGGTAGCCACAAATCCGGGCCGGATATCGGAGAACTGCGCAGGAATCTTCGCCATCCGGCAAAGCTGACATAGGGCCGATACATAGGTGCTCTGCATCTTCTTGCTGGCCGAATAGGCCGCCGACACGCCCATGCCCATGGTCCCTGCTACAGAAGTCACCACGGCAATATGAGCCTTGTTCCTGGAAGAGTATATGGGGTTGGATTTGACATAGTTGAGAATATGCAGCAGCATCCGCGCCAGACCGGTGCAGTTGGTTTCCATCACGGCCACGTCTACAGACTCGTCCAATTGCCAGTTCTGTTTTCCTATGCCCGAAACATGCAGGAACAAATCCGGCGCACCCGTCTTCTCCAGCAGCCTGTCCAGGGCCGGCAGAGCGTCCGGCTTGGTAATATCCATCACCTCGTAGGCAAGGCTTTCCTCTCCGCATTCTTTCTGAAGATCGGCCAGCCTCTCTTCCCTTCGGCCTGCTGCGCCTATGCGCCAGCCATCGGCCACCAATCTCTTAGCCACCTCACGCCCTATTCCAGACGTTGCTCCAATGATAATTGCTGTTTTCATAAGGCAAATTGTTAATAGGCAATCATAAAAACAATACCATCAGCCCTGCCGCCAAGGCCGCCGGAATGCCCAGAAGCATACCAATCAGGGCCCCCTTGATGTGGAACCAGTAATTGTGGTACTCCTTTACCATGTCTTCTGTCCCGGGTATAACATAATGCCTGTCGTGGCAGAACCAGATGCAGTCCAGGACAAGGGCATCAAACCAGTTCACCACCACCCACAGGGCGTAAGCGGTCAGAGTGCCGCACCAGAAAGTGGTGCAACCGTTGACGTAACGCACCAGCAATCCCAGTAATACGCCAAAGAGCAGCATGGCAACAACCTTCTTTACATAGAAGGCAGTTCCTCCGGGCCTGTTACCGGCATCCACCAATCCCAGCTTGTCACACCTTTCAATGATAGCCGGAGGATAGTTGAAGACAACCTTAACCGGGTCCCTGGACATCAGGAACACACAAAGCGTGAAAATAGCGCACGCAACCAGGGATTCAATTAAAAATACCATAGGGCTTAGTTCTTGGTAACAAACCTTAGATTTGCAGCGTAGTTCTCTGCGCCTAGGTTTGTACGACAAAAGTAGTAATTTTATGCCGATAAAGAAAGTTTAACAAAGGACAATGGAGCCGGGCGGTTCTCAATTTTCACAAATGGGTAAGACCCGTGT
>JAFPGC010000025.1 GCA_017423025.1 Bacteroidales bacterium | reverse complement strand
ATCCAGTGCCGTCTGGAGGCGGACTTCCCGCTGGTTTCCAAGGAAGAGGTGAACTATATGGATGTGGCCCCTAACCAGATGGCTTCCGTGGCTGCCTCCCTGATCCCGTTCCTGGAGCACGACGATGCCCACCGCGCCCTGATGGGTGCCAACATGATGCGTCAGGCCGTTCCGCTCCTGAGCCCGGAGAGCCCCATCGTGGGTACCGGTCTGGAGGAACGCGTCTGCATCGACTCCCGCACCCAGGTCATTGCCGAGCGCGAGGGTGTGGTTACCTACGTGGACGCCAACGAGATCCATATCAAGTATGACCGCACCGACGACGAGAAGTTTGTGAGCTTCCTCCCCGAGGAGACCGTTTACAAGCTCCCCATCTACCGCCGCACCAACCAGAGTACCACCATCATGCTCAAACCCCTTGTGCGCAAGGGTGACCGCGTGAAGGGTGGCCAGGTGCTGACGGAAGGTTATGCCACCCAGAACGGTGAGCTGGCCCTGGGCCGCAACCTGATGGTGGCCTTCATGCCTTGGAAGGGTTACAACTACGAGGACGCCATTGTGCTGAGCGAAGAGATGGTGAAGTGGGATGTGCTCACTTCCATCCACGTGGACGAGTACCTCACCGAGGTGCGCGAGACCAAGCGCGGTATGGAGGAACTCACCTCCGATATTCCCAATGTGAGCGAAGACGCCACCAAGGACCTGGACAAGGACGGTATCGTGCGCATCGGCGCCCACATCGAGCCCGGTGACATCATGATCGGTAAGATCACCCCGAAGGGCGAGAGCGATCCTTCCCCGGAAGAGAAGCTCCTCAAGGCCATCTTCGGTGACAAGGCCGGCGACGTGAAGGATGCCTCCCTGAAGGCCAATCCTTCCCTGAGCGGCACTGTGATCATGACCGCCCTCTACAGCAAGGTTTCCAAGGAAAGCGGAAAACGCGGCGCCAAGGCCGATCAGAAAGCCCGCATCGAGATCAAGCAGCAGGAATTCGAAAAGGCCGCCGAGAAGCTTCGCGCCGGCTTTATCGAGAAACTGTGGAGCCTCGTGAGCGGCAAGAAGAGCGCCGGCGTGAGCGACCTCTACGGCGTAGAGATCTTCCCCAAGGGCAAGGAGTTCACCCTCCAGGGCCTGAAGGAAGCCGACTACCAGAATATCTCCACCGCCAAGTGGTGCAACGACGCCAAGACCTCCGCTATGGTGCGTGAGCTCATCGGCGGTTACTGCATCGCCCACAAGGAGGCCGAGACCCGCGCCAAGCGCGAACTGGACAAGATCAAGGTGGGCGACGAACTGCCCAACGGCGTTATGCAGATCGCCAAGGTGTACATTGCCAAGAAGCG
Source organism: Bacteroidales bacterium (assembly GCA_017423025.1). GTDB lineage: Bacteria > Bacteroidota > Bacteroidia > Bacteroidales > UBA932 > Cryptobacteroides. The sequence goes on along the minus strand of JAFPGC010000025.1, from coordinate 64,240 downwards.
CAAGATCACCGTGGGTGATAAGATGGCCGGCCGTCACGGTAACAAGGGTATCGTGGCCAAGATCGTCCGCCAGGAGGACATGCCGTTCCTTGAGGACGGTACTCCCGTGGATATCGTGCTGAACCCTCTGGGTGTGCCTTCCCGTATGAACCTGGGTCAGATTTACGAGACCGTGCTCGGTTGGGCCGGCCGCGAACTGGGCCTCAAGTTCTCCACGCCTATCTTCGACGGTGCTTCCATCGACGAGATTTGCGACTATACGGACAAGGCCGGCGTTCCCCGCTTCGGTAAGACCCGTCTGCGTGACGGTGGCACCGGTGACTGGTTCGACCAGCCTGCTACTGTCGGCGTCATCTACATGATCAAGCTCGGCCACATGGTCGACGATAAGATGCATGCCCGTTCCATCGGCCCTTACTCCCTCATTACCCAGCAGCCTCTGGGTGGTAAGGCTCAGTTCGGTGGCCAGCGTTTCGGTGAAATGGAAGTGTGGGCCCTCGAGGCTTATGGCGCTGCCAATGCCCTCCAGGAGATCCTCACCGTGAAGTCCGACGACGTGAACGGCCGTTCCAAGACGTACGAAGCCATTGTGAAGGGCGATCCGATGCCCACTCCGGGTATTCCCGAGTCCCTCAATGTGCTCCTGCACGAGCTCCGCGGCCTGGGCCTCAAGGTCACTTTGGATTAAGTCACTTAGCATTGAAAAGTAACGAATATGCCTGCTTTTAACAATAAGGAAAATAAGGTAAAGAGCAATTTCTCCCGCATTTCCATTTCGCTCGCTTCTCCGGAAGACATCACCGAGCGTTCGTGCGGCGAGGTCCTGAAGCCGGAAACGGTGAACTACAGGACTTACAAGCCCGAGCGTGAAGGCCTCTTCTGCGAGAAGATCTTCGGCCCTACCAAGGACTACGAGTGCTACTGCGGCAAGTACAAGAGAATCCGCTACCGCGGTATCGTCTGCGACCGCTGCGGTGTGGAAGTGACGGAGAAGAAAGTGCGCCGCGAACGCATGGGTCATATCACCCTTACCGTTCCCGTGGCCCATATCTGGTACTTCAAGAGCGCTCCCAACAAGATCAGCGCCCTGCTGGGTGTCCCTTCCAAGAAGCTGGAGTCCGTCATTTACTACGAGAAGTACATCGTGGTGAATCCCGGTATCCTGGCTACTGAAGAGGTTTCCGAGGAACTCCGTGTCCAGAAGATGGACCTCCTCTCCGAGGACGAGTACTTCACCGCCCAGGAGCGTGTGGCAGATATCCGCCGCAAGAAGCTGGATGAAGGCCAGGTCTGGGACGAGAGCATGAACTTCGTGGCCAAGATGGGTGCCGAAGGTCTCTACGACCTCCTCAAGGAAATCGATGTTGAAGAGCTGGGCCGTGAACTTCGCCGTGCCATGCGCACCGAAGGCTCCCAGCAGCGAAAGACCGAGATCCTCAAGCGCCTCTCCGTGGTCAAGTGGTTCCAGGAGTCCAAGGACGTCAACCGTCCCGAATGGATGATCATGAAGGTGATTCCCGTCACCCCTCCGGACCTGCGCCCGCTGGTTCCGCTGGATGGCGGCCGTTTCGCCACTTCCGACCTCAACGATCTGTATCGCAGGGTCATCATCCGCAACAACCGTCTTAAGAAGCTCATCCAGATCCAGGCCCCCGAGGTCATTCTGCGCAACGAGAAGCGTATGCTGCAGGAAGCCGTGGACAGCCTGTTCGACAACTCCAAGAAGAGCTCTGCCGTCAAGTCCGAGAGCAACCGTGCCCTCAAGTCCCTGTCCGATTCCCTCAAGGGTAAGCAGGGCCGCTTCCGTCAGAACCTCCTGGGTAAGCGTGTCGACTACTCCGCCCGTTCGGTTATCGTCGTAGGTCCCGAGCTCAACATGCACGAGTGCGGTCTGCCCAAGTTCATGGCCGCCGAGCTGTACAAGCCTTTCGTGATCCGCAAGCTCATCGAGCGCGGCATCGTGAAGACGGTTAAATCGGCCAAGAAGATTGTGGACCGCCGCGATCCCGTTATCTGGGACATCCTGGAGAACGTGATGAAGGGTCATCCCGTGCTGCTGAACCGTGCACCTACCCTGCACCGTCTGGGTATCCAGGCCTTCCAGCCCCGCATGATCGAAGGTAAGGCCATCCAGCTGCATCCGCTTGCCTGTACCGCTTTCAACGCGGACTTCGACGGTGACCAGATGGCTATCCACCTGCCGCTGGGCAATGCCGCCATCATGGAGGCACAGCTGCTGATGCTGGGTTCCCACAACATCCTCAACCCCGCCAACGGTTCCCCTATCACCGTTCCTTCCCAGGATATGGTGCTGGGTCTGTACTATATTACCAAGGAACGTCCCGGTGCCAAGGGCAGCGGTCTCAAGTTCTACGGTCCCGAAGAGGTGATCATCGCCTTCGACGGAAAGGTTATCGATATGCACGCCCCCATCGAGGTCCGTCTGCCCAAGGACAAGCAGGACCTGAGCAAGGGTTACGAGATGGTCAAGACCACCGCCGGCCGCATCATCGTGAACCAGTACATGCCCGAAGAGGTTCCTTACGTGAACGAGGTGCTGGGTAAGAAGGCCCTCCGTACGGTTATCACCCACGTGATCAAGTCCACTGGTGTCACCCGTACCGCCAAGTTCCTGGACGACATCAAGAACCTGGGTTACGACCAGGCCTTCCGTGCCGGTATCTCCTTCAACCTGGGTGACGTGCTCATCCCCGAGGAGAAGACCGCCCTCATCGCCAAGGGTTACGCCGAGGTGGAAACCATCAAGAACAACTACGCGATGGGTTTCATCACCAACAACGAGCGTTACAACAAGGTAATCGACCTGTGGACCTCCATCGACAACCAGCTCACCGCCATCGTGAAGAAGCAGATCTCTGCCGACCAGCAGGGCTTCAACCCGGTGTACATGATGCTGGATTCCGGTGCCCGTGGTTCAACCCAGCAGATCAAGCAGCTCTGTGGCATGCGTGGTCTGATGGCCAAACCGCAGAAGTCCGGTGCCGCCGGTGCCGAAATCATCGAGAACCCCATCGTGTCCAACCTGAAGGAAGGTATGACGGTGTTGGAGTACTTCATCTCCACCCACGGTGCCCGTAAGGGTCTGGCCGATACCGCCCTGAAGACGGCCGATGCCGGTTACCTCACCCGTCGTCTGGTTGACGTCTCCCACGATGTCATCATCACCGAGGAAGACTGCGGTACCCTCCGCGGCCTCATCGCCACCGCCATCAAGAACAAGGATGAGGTGGTCGAATCCCTGGGCGAGCGCATCCTGGGCCGTACGTCTGTCCACGATATCTTCAACCCGCTCACCGGAGAACTCATAATCTCCGCCGGCGAGGAAATCCGCGAGGACACTGCTGCCCTCATCGATTCCCTCCCCATCGAGCAGGTCGAAATCCGCAGCGTGCTCACTTGCGAATCCCGCAAGGGCGTGTGCGCCAAGTGCTATGGCCGTAACCTGGCAACCAGCCGTATGGTTGAAACCGGTGAAGTGGTGGGTGTTATCGCCGCCCAGTCCATCGGTGAGCCGGGTACCCAGCTGACTCTGCGTACTTTCCACGTGGGTGGTACTGCATCCGGCTCCGTGGCCGACAATACCATCGTGTCCAAGTACGAAGGTAAGCTGGCCTTTGATGAACTCCGCACCATCGACCGCGTGAACGAGGACGGCAGCGTGAACCCCGTGGTGGTTTCCCGTATGACCGAACTCCGCATCGTGGACGAGCGCACCGGCATGACCTATTCCCAGTACGACATCCCTTACGGTTCCACGCTGTACTTCAAGGACGGCGATTCCGTGAAGAAGGGTGACCTCATCTGCGAATGGGATGCTTACAACGCTACCACCATCGTGGAAACGGCCGGTACCGTCCGCTTCGAGAACATGGCCGAAGGTGTTACCTACCGTGAGGAGAGCGCCGACGAGTTCGCCACCAACACCGATAAGGTTATCATCGAAGGCCGTGACAAGACCAAGACCCCTGCCATGCTCATCGTAGACGGCAACGGTCAGGTCCTCCGTCAGTACAACCTGCCTGTGGGCGCCCACATCATGATCAATGATGGTGACGCCGTGAAAGTTGGCGACGTGATCATCAAGATCCCTCGCGCCATCGGCAAGGCCAGTGATATTACCGGCGGTCTGCCGCGTGTGACCGAGCTCTTCGAGGCCCGTACCCCGTCCAACCCGGCCATCCTCTCCGAGATCAACGGTGAAATCATCATGGGCAAGGTTAAGCGTGGTAAGCGCGAGATCATCGTGAAGAACCGCAGCGGCAAGGAATGCCGTTACGAAGTACCCATGACCAAGCAGATCCTGGTTCAGGAGAACGACTATGTGAAGGCCGGCTTCCGTCTGTCCGACGGAGGTACTTCCCCTACCGACATCCTGAACATCCTGGGTCCTGTGAAGGCGCAGGAGTATATCGTGAACGAGATTCAGGCCGTTTACCGCCTGCAGGGTGTAAAGATCAACGACAAGCACTTCGAGATCATTGTCCGTCAGATGATGCGCAAGGTCCAGATCGGAGACCCCGGAGACACCGAATTCCTCCCGGAGGAACTGGTGGACAAGTGGGAGTTTATGGACCGCAACGACGAAATCTTCGGCAAGCACTATGTGCTGGATCCCGGCGACAGCGTGCGCTTTGAGGAAGGTGACATCATCAGTGCCCGTGACCTCCGCAGCGAGAATGCCTCGCTGGAGCGTCAGGGAGCCAAGCTGGTGGTTTCCCGTCCCGCCAAGCCCGCTACCGCTTCCCAGGTGCTCCAGGGTATCACCCGCGCCGCCCTCAAGACCGGCTCCTTCATCAGCGCCGCTTCCTTCCAGGAAACCACCAAGGTGCTGTCCGAGGCTGCCATCCGCGCCCGCGTGGACTATCTGGAGGGTCTGAAGGAGAACGTGATCTGCGGTCACCTGATCCCTGCCGGTACCGGTCTGTCCCGTTACCAGGACATCGTGGTCGGTTCCAAGGCCGAGGCCATGGACGCCATGAAGGAGTTGTAGTCTCCATTCCCGGTAACAACGTCATTCCCGACCTGATCGGGAATCTCATCAAAAAAGGCGCTTCCGTTTGGGAGCGCCTTTCTTGATGAGATAAGTTTTATTCGTATTGGAAAATGGTTACCCGGAGGTCCATGTCCGGCCAGGTGGCTTTGTCGGGATCTACGTAGAAGTCCGTGGCGGTAAAGTAGACGTAGACCAGTCCGGTTGTCCATTCATAGTCCAGATAGGTGGAATAGAGGAGTTCCTCGGAGGTTCCGTAGTTTTCGTATTCGGCCCTTACTGCCGGCAGGGGAGTCCAGAAGATGTTTCCGTTGTCGTCAAACAGGCGGCGGGAAACGCTGACGGACCCGTAGTTCACCACGTCTTTGGTAATCTGGGGCACGTTGAGCGTCACGCTGAGGAGGCGGGCGCCGTTATCAAGTTCTTGAACATCCCAATCCGTGTTGAGGACGGTATAGTCGATGTGTTTCATCTGCACTCCATCGTCTTCAATATAATACTCCTTGCCGCAGGAGGACAGAGATAGGAGCGCGAAGGCTGCTGTAGCAAGCAGAAGGATTCTCTTTGCTTTCATGACTCCAAAATTTAATAGGTTTCTTTAAGGTATTTCAATTATTGTGCCTTTTTTGTATCGGCCGATATGAGGTGGCAAAGTTACACAAAAATGCGTATCTTTGTATGATTGAGAAGAAAGAAATATGAGACCTTTATATCTGACCAATACACTTTCCAGGAACAAGGAACTGTTTAAACCCATTCACGAGGGCCACGTGGGTATGTATGTGTGCGGCCCCACCGTGTATGGAGACGCCCATTTGGGCCACGCGCGCCCCGGCGTCACCTACGATATTCTGTTCCGTCTGCTCAAGTATCTGGGCTACAAGGTGCGCTATGTGCGCAATATCACCGACGTGGGCCATTTGGAGCACGATGCCGATGAAGGGGAGGACAAGATTGCCAAGAAGGCCCGGCTGGAGCAGCTGGAGCCCATGGAAGTGGTGCAGTACTATACGGAGCGCTACCACGAGGCCATGCGCCTGCTGAACGTCCAGTCGCCATCCATCGAGCCCCGGGCATCGGCCCATATCATTGAGCAGATTGAGGCGGTGAAGAAGATCCTGGAGGCCGGCTATGCCTACGAGAGCAACGGCTCCATCTATTTTGACGTGCAGAAATACAACCAGGATCATCACTACGGCGTGCTCAGCGGCCGAAACCTGGACGATACCCTGGAAGGTACCCGCAGCCTGGACGGTCAGGGGGACAAGCGTGCTCCTTTCGACTTTGCCCTCTGGAAGAAGGCCGAGCCGGAGCACATCATGCGCTGGCCTTCCCCTTGGGGAGACGGCTTCCCGGGCTGGCACCTGGAGTGCTCGGTGATGGGAGAGAAGTATCTGGGAGAGGAATTTGACATCCACGGCGGCGGCATGGACCTCATGTTCCCGCACCACGAATGCGAAATTGCCCAGAATGTGGCCTCCCGCGGCACGCAGGGCGTCCATTACTGGGTGCACAACAATATGATCACCATCAACGGACAGAAGATGGGAAAGAGCCTGGGCAACTTCATCACGCTGCCCCAGCTCTTCGCCGGAGACCATCCCAAGCTGGAGAAGGCCTACAGCCCCATGACCATCCGTTTCTTCATCCTGCAGGCCCATTACCGCAGCACGCTGGACTTCTCCAACGAAGCCCTGCAGGCCGCCGAAAAGGGTTTGGGCCGCTTGCTCCAGGCCTGGAGGTCACTGGAACCTGTCATACCGAGCACCGAAGGAGCGAGCGTATCTCCGGCTGTCAGCGGGATCATCGACTCCGTTCTGGACGCCCTCTGCGACGACCTCAATACCCCCATCGCCATCGCCCATCTCTTCGAGGCGGTGAAGCTCATCAATGCCGGCGGTCTTTCCAAGGCCGATGCTGCCGCTCTGCGCCAGCTCTTTGACGAGGTGGTAGGCGGCGTCCTGGGCCTCAAGGACGAAGAGGCGGGCGCCTCCGGAAAGGCCGAAAAGGCCCTGGAGGGAGTAATGCAGCTGGTCCTGGAGAACCGCAAGAAGGTCCGTGAAGAAAAGAACTGGGCCGAGAGCGACCGCATCCGCGATCTCCTGGCCTCCTACGGCATCACGGTCAAGGACACCAAAGAAGGAGCAACATGGACTTTGGATTAATGACAAAGAGGATACCATGAAATTTATCAGTTGGAATGTTAATGGCCTTCGGGCAGTGGCGGGCAAAGGCTTCGCCGATGTTTTCACGGAACTGGATGCCGATTTTGTATGCCTGCAGGAGACCAAGCTGCAGGCCGGGCAGCTGGATCTGGAGTTCCTGGGCTATGAGTCCTATTGGAACTATGCCGAGAAGAAAGGCTACTCCGGCACGGCCATTTACACCAAGCATACTCCGCTTAGCGTGAAGTATGGGCTGGGCATTGAGGAGCACGACCACGAGGGGCGGGTGATTACCTTGGAGTATGATAAGTTCTTCCTGGTGTGTGCCTATGTCCCCAATTCCCAAGATGGTCTCAAGCGGCTGGATTACCGCATGAGCTGGGAGGATGCCCTGAGGGAGTACCTCAAAGGTCTTCCCAAGCCGGTCATCTACTGCGGGGACTTGAATGTGGCTCATGAAGAGATTGACCTTAAGAACCCTTCCACCAACCACTTCAATGCCGGTTTCTCGGACGAGGAACGCAGTAAGTTCAGCGAACTTCTGGCTGCCGGATTCGTGGACAGCTGGCGCTTCCAGCATCCCACGGACGTCAAGTACTCCTGGTGGAGTTACCGGATGAACGCCCGGGAGAGGAATGTGGGGTGGCGTATCGATTATTTTGTGGTTTCGGACTCCCTGAAAGACGCCATCGTCTCTACCGAAATCCACAATGAAATATTCGGCTCCGACCATTGTCCGGTGGAGCTGGTAACGAACTTTTAACAAATGGTTTCCTTTACTTGCGATTACAATGAAGGGGCGCATCCGGCCATTCTGGAGCGCCTCGTAGCTACCAATTTCTGTCAGGAACCCGGTTATGGGGCCGACTGCTTCACCCAATCGGCCAAGGCCCTTATCCGTAAGGCGACGGGTTGCCCCCAGGCCGAAGTCTTTCTGCTGACCGGCGGCACCCAGACCAATTCCACCGTCATTGCTACCATGCTCAAGGACTTCCAGGGCGTGGTGGCGGCCACCACTGGGCACATCGCCGTTCACGAGGCAGGTGCCGTGGAGTATACCGGCCACAAGGTCCTCACCATTCCCCAGCATCAGGGGAAGATTTGGGCCTCCGAATTGAAGGCTTATCTGGAAACGTTTTATGCCGATGGCTCCTACGACCACATGGTGTTCCCGGGACTGGTGTACATCTCCTTCCCCACGGAATACGGAACCATCTATTCCAAGCAGGAACTGACTGAGATTCAGGCGGTTTGCAAGGAGTATTCCCTGCCTTTGTTTGTGGACGGTGCCCGCTTGGGTTACGGCCTGATGAGTCCGGAGTGCGATGTTACGCTGCAGGAGCTGGCCGGGCTTTGCGAGGTGTTTACCATTGGCGGCACCAAGGTGGGAGCGCTCTGTGGAGAGGCCGTTGTTTTCCCTTCCGGAAAGGCCCCGGAGCACTTCTTTACCATGGTGAAACAGCACGGAGCCCTGCTGGCCAAGGGACGTCTGACGGGGGTCCAGTTTGAGACCCTGTTTACGGACGGGCTCTATCTGATGATTGCTCAGAAGGCCATTGACCTGGCCATGCAGATGAAGGCGATGTTTGTGGCCAAAGGCTATGAACTGTTCCTGGATTCTCCTACCAACCAGCAGTTTGTCATCCTGCCTCCGGAAACGGCCAAGGCCCTGGAAGGAAAGGTGAAATACGAAGTGTGGGAACACCTTCCGGACGGCCGTACCGTGGTGCGTTTCGCCACCAGTTGGGCCACCACCCTGGAACAGATTGATGAGTTGGCGGCGCTGCTGCCGTAGGTTGCGTGGGCGAAAGCGTTTGATAATGAGCATATTATACAATAACCCCCTGGCCGTTTGGGCTAGGGGGTGATTCGTTAAAGTGCTGAGGAATAGCAGGTTACATCCACGCAAAAAACTTAGAACGGCAGATCGTCTGACGGTTCGGATGCAGGGAGAGGTCCCTGGTAGCCGGGATTGACGGGTGCCGGCCGGGGCTGCGGAGCCGGAGCGGGCTGGACGCTGGCGGGCTGCTGGGCGTAGCCGCCCTGATAACCGCCCTGCTGGTTCTGGTCTGCGTCCGGACGCTTGCCCAGGAGCTGGAGGGTATCGGCCACTACCTCTGTAGTATAGCGCTTGTTGCCGGTCTGGTCTGTCCACTGGCGGGTGCGGAGTTTGCCTTCAATGTATAGCTGGCTGCCTTTGTGGACGAATCTTTCTACTACGTCGGCGTTGTTGCGCCAGACTACAATGTTGTGCCATTCGGTGTTTTCACGGGTTTCTCCGTTGCGGTCACGATAGCGTTCCGTGGTTGCCAGGCGGAAAGAGGCCACCTTGGCATTGGCCTGCGGATTCTGGGGATTGGATTCAAGGTAACGTACTTCGGGATCATTGCCAACGTTACCGATAAGCATTACTTTGTTCAGTGACATAATTATATAGCGTTAAAAAGGTTTTGCATATCCGGTTTCTCTCCGGTAAACAGCTCGTATCCGGCAGCGGCCTGCCAGAGGAGCCAGCGCTGTCCGGGGATGTAAGCCTTGCAGGGAAGGGCGGACAGGGCGGGCCGTTTATACTCGGCCTCCAGCACCACGGACTCTGCAAAATTCAGGCCCGGGGGCACGGGCGCACCACCTGGAATTGTATAAATGACAAGCGCCGGTGTAAGGGAGGAAATCTCGCCCAAAGAGGCGCCGAGGCAGCCGAAGGTCCGGGCCAGGGATTCCACTTTTTCGGCCGATCGGCCTGCTACGGTGATCTGGCAGCCCAGCTTTTGAGCCGCTACGATGGCGGCCCGGGCGGCACCGCCCGTACCCACTATCAGGGCATCGGCCACCGGCAGCCCCGTTTCCCGCACCGAGTTCACGATGCCGTCCACGTCGGTATTGTAGCCGCGAAGCCCGGCATCGGCCTTTACCACCAGATTGACGGCTCCTGTGGCGCGGGCGCTTTCCGACAGCCAGTCCACATGGGCATAGGCGTCCTGCTTGAAAGGGGCGGTTACATTGATGCCGGTATATTGGGCCAGAAATGCGTTCCAGGCGTCTTCAAACACCTCGAAATCCAGCAAATCATAGGGATAACGTCCGTCATAGGCGGCGGAAAACAGGGTCGGACTCAAGGATCCGGCTACCGGGTGGCCAATGAGCGCGAACTTCATTTCTTGCGGAAGAAACTCTCGTGGATGTAGGATACCAGTCCGGCGACGGCCTGGACAATGATCTGGGACTCGTGGTTGAGCGTGGCATATACCATACCGGTGCTCATAGGAATATTCCAGAGGCTCTTGAGGGCGCCGCCCACCAGGCCGTGATAGGCTCCGAAGCCGCCGGGAACCGGTACCAGGGAGCTCATACTGCCCACGATGGACAGGAACAGGGCTTCCGTAAGGGTGATGGAAGCAAAGGCGTCAATGTCACTGAGCGCCCAGAGAATGCAAAGGCTGATGACCCAGTACAGAACCCAGATTACAGCTGTAATAAGGATGAACAGCCAGCCGTTTTTCATATGCCGGAAGGTTCCCAGCCCCTTGCCTATTCCTTCCAGGACGCCCCAGGTCTTGGCCCAGAGGCCACCCTTGTGCTGCAGGCGCTTGGACAGAGCGACAAAGACGGGGATGAACAGGAGCAGGGCTACTACCAGCCACAGGAGACCTTTCCGGCTGCCCATGGCGCCCACCAGTTCCGAGAAGAAGGATCCGAAGGCGCTCCAGTTAAAAACGGTGAACAAGGTGGCCAGCACCGTCACGAAGACAATGTCCCAGGCGCGCTCGATAACCACCGTCCCGAACACTTTATCGGCCGTCAGCACCCTTTTTCCTTCCTCGTCCCGCGAGGAATGCTTTACGATATAGGCCAGACGGATCACTTCCCCGGCACGGGGCAGGACTATGTTGGTGACGCTGCAGATGTTGTAGGCGTTGAAGCAGGTAAGGATGCTTGTCGCCGGGTCGATGGGGGTGAGGAGCATACGCCAGCGAAGGCCTCTGAGGAAGAGAGAAATCAGCCCCAGCACCATGGCCGCAATGACGTACTCCCATTTGCATACCTCCAGCGCCTGGACAAACTGGGCCCAGTCGATGTTGCGCAGGCAAAAGTAAACCAGGACCGCTGCGACGGCCGTCCAGAAGATATAGGAGAGGATACTTTTGGTTTTCTTTTGCATGTTTGCAAAGGTAGTGGAAAATTGTCAAATAATGGCTAAATTTGTGAGTTAAAACACTCCTGGTATGAAATCCATCCTCGGAATCGGCAACGCCCTCACCGACATCCTGGCCGTCCTTCCAGACGACACCCTTCTCAAGACCTTTCACCTGCCTCTGGGCAGCATGCAGCACGTGGACATGGAAACCGGCGACCGCATCTGGGAGGCCCTGAAGGAATACGGTGTCAAATACGTTCCGGGCGGCAGTGCGGCCAACACCATCACTTGCACGGCCATCTTCGGCATGCCTTCCGGCTACGTAGGAAAGATAGGGAATGATGACTTGGGAAACCTCTTCAAGAGTTCCATGGAACAGTTTGGCGTACGCGCCCAGATGCTTTACGGAACCAAGTCCAGCGGCCGATGCATGGTTTTCATTACGGGCGCCAATGCGGAGAGGACTTTTGCCGATTATATGGGCGCTACCCTGGAACTGGGTCCCGACGACCTGGATCCCTCTTTCTTCGAAGGATACGATTACTTCCACATTGAGGGCTATCTGGTTCAGAACCAGGAGCTCATCTCCAAGGCTGCCCGCCTGGCCAAGGCCGCCGGCTGCACCATATCCATAGACATGGCCTCCTACAATGTGGTAGATTCCAACCTGGCCTTCTTTCACAACCTGGTAGAGAATTATGTAGATATCGTCTTTGCCAACGAGACCGAGGCCAAGGCCTTCACCAAGAAAGAACCCCAGGAAGCCATCATGGAATTGTCCCGCCTCTGCAAGATTGCCGTGGTTAAGGTGGGAAAATCCGGTTCCATGGTCAAATCCGGAAACGAGTACCACTTCATTGAGCCCTGGCCCGCCAAGCCCATTGACGCCACCGGTGCCGGAGACACCTATGCGGCCGGCTTCCTCTATGCCCATTCCCTGGGCCTGCCGCTCAGGGTCTGCGGTGAAGTGGGCTCCATCATTGCCGCCAAGGTGGTGGAGGTCATCGGCACCAAGATTGACATCCCCCGCTGGAGGGAGGCCAAGGAAGAAATCCGCGCGCTCATTGCCGCCAACATGCCCGCTTACACCGACCGATGAAAAAGTACTTCTGGGTTTTCCTCATCTCCATGCTGCCGCTCATCGAGATTCGCGGCGCACTGCCCTATGCCGTTTTCTGGGGCCTTCCCCTGATTCCTTCCATTATCGTGGCGGTTATCGGCAATATGATTCCCGTCCCCTTCATCTTCCTCTTTGCCCGAAAGGTGCTGGAATGGGGAAAGGACAAGAAGTATATAGGAAAGTTCTTTACCTGGTGCCTTCAAAAAGGGGAGAAAGGCGGCCGAAAACTGGAGGCAAAAGCCGGCAGGGGCCTCTATTGGGCCCTTTTCCTGTTCGTGGGCATTCCGCTGCCCGGCACGGGCGCCTGGACCGGCATGTTGGCCGCCAGCATCCTGGACATGGATTTCAAGAAAAGCACCATGGCGGCCCTGGGTGGCGTTCTGCTGGCCGGAGCCATCATGCTCACCGCCTCCCTCATGGGGCTGGAGATTTTCAATCTGGCCCGGTAGGTGAGAACAGTTTCAGATTGTCAAACGAAGGCTTGAGTTTGCCGTCCTCAATCTCATGGATGAGGGCGGTAACTTTTGAATTGAGGGGAGTGGGCACGCCGAATTTGGCGCCGAAATTGGCGATGGCGCCGTTGAGGGAATCCACTTCCGTCTTTTTGCCGTTCTCGATATCCTGCAGCATACTGGCCTTGAGGAGGGCATGCTTGCGGATGGCAAAGGGCAGGATCTGGAGGGCGAAGGCCTTCTTGAGGGGGCCTTTGTAGTTGAAGTATTTGACGGCGTCCTTGCCCTGGACGGGCTCAATCTTGATATTGGCGGCGGCGCAGACGTCTATGCATTCCTTAATGAGACCCAGCACCAGGCGGCGGCTCTGCCGGTTCTTGGCCGCTTCCCCGAAGGTGCAGCCCAGCACGGTACTCATTCCGGAGAAGGCCGAGTTGATGAGAAGCTTGCTCCAGCGCATGCCAATGAAATTGTGCTTGATGGTCACGGGACCCATCATTTCCAGCAGAGATTTGACATCGGCCATGTACTTGTGCGGCTTGGTGCCTACGCGGCCCAGGGAGAAGGTGAGGCTGTCGGGGGAGCTGGTGAGTTCGCAAAGGCCGGGGCCCAGCATGGTGGCGCCCCAGGCGACGATGCATCCCAGAACGCGGTCTTCACCCAGAACTTCGGCGATGCCGTCTTCAGGAAGGCCGTTCTGCAGGGTGACGAGTACGCCGTCATCGGCCAGAAAATCCTTGAGGAAGGTGCAGACCTCGTGGTTGTTCTGCTGCTTGGTCAGGAGAATGATGATATCGTACTTGCCGGTCATTTCCTCCGGGAGGAGGGCTGTTACGGGCTGGGTGAAATCTACGGTGCCTACTATGCGTGCACCATCGTCTTTCAGGGCTTCGATGTGGGCCTTGTTGTGGTTAATGAGGTCTATTTGCCCTCCCATCCGGGTGATGTAGGCGCCCAGGATGGTTCCCATGGAACCGGCACCGAAAATAGCAGCTCTCATACAGAATAAGTTTATTCCACGAAGATAGCGTTTTTTTTCGTATCTTTGTATGTTATTTAGAAAAGTATTAATTATGGCATATGCTGAGTTTAACGAGCAGGAGCTCGGAAGAAGGGAATCGTTAGGAAAGCTTCGTGAGCTGGGAATCAATCCGTATCCGGCACCGATGTATCCGGTGAATACCACCACGGTGGAGATTGCCGAGGGCTTCAAGCCCGAGGAAGGCAATTTCCAGGATGTTTGCATCGCCGGCCGCATCATGAGCCGCCGCATCATGGGTGCCGCCTCCTTTATGGAGTTGCAGGACCACGCCGGCCGCATCCAGGTTTACGTCAAGAGGGACGAGATTTGCCCCGGAGAGGACAAGACCCTTTACAATACCGTTTTCAAGAAGCTGCTGGACATTGGTGACTTTGTGGGTATCAAGGGCTTCGCCTTCTTCACCCAGACGGGCCAGCTGTCCGTTCATGCCAAGGAACTTACCGTACTGAGCAAGTCCCTGCGCGTACTGCCCATCGTGAAGACGGATGCCGACGGCACCGTTCACGACAGTTTCGAGGACCCGGAACTCCGCTACCGTCAGCGCTATGTGGACCTGGTGGTGAACCCCCAGGTGAAGGAAGTATTCTTCAAGCGTACCCAGATTGTGAATACCATGCGCCAGTGCTTCAACGAGGCCGGCTGCCTGGAGGTGGAAACCCCCATCCTGCAGGCTATTCCCGGTGGTGCCACGGCTCGTCCGTTCATCACGCACCACAATGCCCTGGACGTGGATATGTACATGCGTATTGCCAATGAGCTGTACCTCAAGCGCCTTATCGTGGGCGGCTTCGCCGGCGTGTACGAGTTCGCCAAGAACTTCCGCAATGAGGGCATGGACAAGACCCACAATCCGGAGTTCACCTGCGTAGAGATGTATATCGCATACAAGGACTACATCTGGATGATGGAGTTCACCGAGAAGATGCTCCAGCGCGTGGCCGAGGCTACCGGCGGCGTCACCAAGACCATCGGCGGCAATGAGATTTCCTTTGCGGGACCTTTCCGCCGCCTGCCCATCCTGGAGGCCATCAAGGAGTACGCCGGTGTGGACGTGAAGGGAATGGACGAGGCCCAGCTGCGGGAAACCTGCAAGAAACTGAATGTGGAAGTGGGTCCCGAAATGGGCGTTGGCAAACTCATCGACGCCATCTTCGGAGAATACTGCGAGAAGAACCTCATCCAGCCCACCTTCATCATCGACTATCCCGTGGAAATGAGCCCGCTCACCAAGCGTTGCCGCTACGACGACACGCTCACCGAGCGTTTCGAGCTCTTTGTGAACGGCAAGGAACTGGCCAACGCCTATTCCGAACTCAATGACCCTGTGGACCAGCTGGAGCGCTTCGAGGAGCAGGCCGCCCTCAAGAGCAAGGGTGACGACGAGGCCATGTACGTGGACTATGACTTTGTCCGTGCCTTGGAGTACGGCATGCCGCCCACTTCCGGTATCGGCATTGGCATTGACCGTCTCACCATGTTCATGACGGGCCAGGAGAGCATCCAGGATGTGTTGTTCTTCCCCATGATGCGTCCCGAAAAGTTTTAAATCGTCATGCCCGGCCCCGACCGGGCATCTCTTTTATGCGGACAGAGATTATCACATCGGCCCAGAATCCCAAGATCAAGAATCTGCTGCTGTTGCAGGAGAAATCCAAGGCAAGGCGGGAGCAAGGGCTCTTTGTGGTAGAGGGCCGAAGGGAGCTGGAGCACTGCCGAGAGGCAGGGTTCACCATCCGGACGCTGTTCGTCTGCCCTAGTATTTTTGGAGATATCGATTCTGCGGAAAATTATTTTTTGTGCAGTTGCCCAAAAAACCAATTTCCCGCAGAATCTCAGTCTGTCCTTCGTCACCCCACGCACTCAGAGGCCCCCTCTATTATAGAGATCCCGGAGGCACTTTACCGCAAAGTAGCGTATAGGGAGAGCACGGAGGGGATTATTGCGGAGGTGGAGTATAAGAGTTTGAAGCTGAAGGATTTGCAACTGCCGGAGAATCCGTTGATTATGGTGCTGGAGAGTGTGGAGAAGCCGGGGAACCTGGGGGCGGTATTAAGAAGTGCCGATGCCGCCGGGGTGGATGCCGTCATCTTCTGCGACCCGCTCACGGACCTTTACAATCCCAATCTTATCCGGGCTTCCATAGGGGCCGTGTTTACGGTACCCACCGTATTGGCATCTTCGCAGGAGGCCATTGCGTTCCTGCAGGAGCGGGGCATCCAGATTCTGACGGCCCAGCTGCAGGATTCTTCCCTGTATTACGATGTGGACATGCGCCGGGGGACTGCGCTGGTGATGGGCACCGAGGCTACCGGTCTTACCGACCTCTGGCGCAAGGCAGCATCGGCCCATATCCGCATTCCCATGCTGGGACGGCTGGACAGTCTCAATGTGTCCGTATCGGCCGCCATCCTCCTTTTCGAAGCCGTTCGTCAGCGGCAGTAGGCTACCCGTCCGGAAAATAGAGTCCTGCGTTGCAAAAACGCGGGATTTTTTGTAAAATTGTATGCTTAACGAACTAATGACCAACCTTATGAAGAGAATTCTCTTAGCTCTGCTGGCAGTGGCCGCCCTGGCTTCCTGCAACCAGCCTTACCATCCGGAATGGACATACAATTCCGTAGTATATGAAGTGAATGTGCGCCAGTTCTCGCCGGAAGGAACTTTCATGGGCGTTGAGGCGCAGCTGCCCCGTCTGAAAGACCTGGGCGTAGACGTACTCTGGCTCATGCCCATGTTCGAGATCGGCACCGTGGAGCGCAAGGGCACCCTGGGTTCCTATTATGCCATTTCGGATTACAAGAAAGTGAATCCCGAGTTCGGTACCATGGAAGATTTCGAGCATCTGCTGGCTATGGCCCACCGCCTGGGTTTCAAGGTCATCCTGGACTGGGTGGCCAACCAGACGGCCCCGGACCACGTATGGATGACGGAAAAGCCGGCCGATTTCTATGAGAGGGATGCCGAGGGTAACGCCATCTGGGAATACGACTGGACCGATACCCGCAGCCTCAATTATGAGAACCAGGAGGTCTGGAAGGCACAGGACGACGCCATGCGTTTCTGGCTGGAAAAGGGCGTGGACGGCTTCCGCTGCGACGCCGCCGGAGAGGTCCCTGCCGAATTCTGGTACGCCATCATGCCCAAGATGAACAAGGATTATCCGGAGGCTTACTTCCTGGCCGAGGCCGAAAGGGAGAACCTGGCGGATTCCCGCAAGACCTTTGACGCCAACTACGCCTGGGAACTGCATCATTTGCTCAACAGTATGGCCCAGGGCAGCAAGAAGGTGAGCGACCTGCAGGAGTACGTGGCCCGTGACGCCGCCCGCTTCCCCAAGGAGGCTTTCCGCCTTACTTTCACCTCCAATCACGACGAGAACTCCTGGGCCGGTACCGAGTTTGAACGGGAAGGGGATGCCGCCGAAGCCTGCGCCGTGCTCTGCTTCACCCTCCCGGGTTCCCAGCCGCTCATTTATACGGGTCAGGAGATTGGCCTGAGCCGCCGGCTGGCTTTCTTCGAGAAAGATCCCATTACGGACTGGTTCCCCAACGAATATACCACCTTCTACAAGGGGCTCGTGAAGATGAAGCACAACAATCCCGCCCTGGCTGCGGGTGAAAAGGGCGGTCCCATCGTGTGGTGGGAGGCCCCGGACGGACTGGTGGCCTTCCATCGTGAGGTGGCCGGCAACAAGGTCATCGTGCTGGCCAACTTTGGAACAGCCCCGCAGGAGGAAGCCGCCGAGGCCGAAGTGGAAGTGGCCGATGCCAACGACAACCGTCCCCAGGGAGAAAAGGTGGCCGAGCCGTTCAAGAACCTGAAGGCCGATCCCATCTCCCGGACCATCAAGTTGGACGGAGACTACACGAATGTCTTTACTGGAGAGAAATTTGAGAAGGGCGAACGGACCATCCTGCTCTGGCCCGGAGATTACCTTGTCCTAACCAAGTAACACTATGAAAAGAACCGTTTTGGCGCTTACCGTTTCTATGGCCCTTACCGCCTGTGGTGGCGGAACGGCCTCCCCGGACACCGCATCCATTGCCGATGCTACCCATCATCAGATAGCCCGTGTAGAACCCCTTAGCTGGTGGGTGGGAATGAAAACCGACCTCCAGCTTCTGGTACAAGGTCCCGATATCGCCTCTTATGAGGTGGCTGTTGCCGGGAAGGGACTTTCCGTCAAGGGTATCCACAAGACCGACAGCCGCAACTTCGTGTTTGTGGATGTGACAGTGGATGCCAATGCCAAGCCCGGCACCTATTTTTTCATCTTCTCCAAGGATGGGGAGAGTTTCAAATATCCCTATAGGATAGAGGCAAGGGAAGAGGGCAGCGCCAACAGGGAGAGTTTCACATCGGCCGATATGATCTATCTGATTATGCCGGACCGCTTTGCCAATTCCGATAACACCAACGACGATTCTTACAGCCGGCTTTCCTCTCCCTATAATGACGGTTCCCTAGTACAGTGGCAGATGCCCGAACTGACGGACGAGGTGAATCGCAAGGACGCCGTCGCCCGTCACGGTGGGGACATCCAGGGCATTATCGACCATCTGGGTTATATTGCCGACCTGGGTGCCACCGCCATCTGGTGCACTCCGCTGCTGCTGGACAACCAGCCTTACGAGAGCTACCACGGCTATGCCTGCGGTGACTATTACCACATCGATCCCCGCTTTGGCGACAACGCCCTTTACAAAACCTTTGTGGACGAGTGCCACAAGAAGGGCATCAAGGTCATCATGGACATTGTGACCAACCACTGCGGTACCGCCCACTGGTGGATGGAGGAAGCCCCGTTCAAGGACTGGTACCACGTGAATGAGCCGTATATGCAGATGAACGCCCTGTTCTCCGTGTACATGGACCCCCACGCTTCCGTGAGGGACCGTGAGCGGCAGGAGAGCGGCTGGTTTGTCCCGTCCATGCCGGACATGAACCTGGACAATCCCTATGTGCTCAAATACTTCCAGCAGTGGGCCGTGTGGTGGGTGGAGTACGCCGGTCTGGACGGCCTGCGTGTAGATACCTATCCGTACAACGAGCCCGGTCCCATGAGCCAGTGGTGCAAGGCCGTGACGGACGAGTATCCCAATATGAACATCGTGGGCGAGTGCTGGGACTACAATATCCCGCAACTGGCCTACTGGCAAAAGGACAACCCCAACAAGGACGGCTTCAATTCCAACCTGCCGTCCATCATGGACTTCCCGCTGGAGCATGCCATCCACGCCGCCCTTTCGGAGGATAAGGTCTGGTGGGATGAGGGCATGACCCGCATCTACACCGTGCTGGCCCAGGATTTTGCCTATCAGGACCTGAGCCACATGCTCACTTTCTTCGCCAATCACGACCACGCCCGCATGGGGGATGTCTTGAACGCAGACCCTCGCCGCATGAAGCTGGCGCTGGCCCTGCTGGCCACCATCCGCGGTATTCCCCAGCTCTATTATGGTGACGAGATGATGTTCATGGAGCGCAAGGACGTGCCTTCCCACGATGGCGCCAAGCGCATCGATTTCCCCGGTGGCTGGGTCGAAGATTCGGCCAACCTGTTCTCGGCCCAGGGCCGTGCCACGGCTCCGGCCATGTATGCTACGGCCGCCGAACTGCACGATTATACCCGCGCCCTCTTCCGCTGGCGCAAGGGCTGCAAGGCCGTGCAGGAGGGCAAGACTCTCCACTTCCTGTCCCGCAGGAACGAAGGGGCGGTCAATGTTACGGACAATACCTATTCCTTCTTCCGCTATACGGCCGAGGATGCTGTGTTCGTATACATCAACAACACGGAAGAACCCCGTGTTTTGGACTGGGACCACTACCGCGAGTTTGTGCAAGGTCCCGTGAACGGAACCGACGTGGTTACGGGAGAAGCCGTCACCCTGAGGGACGGTCTGTCCGTCGCTCCTAAATCGGCCCTGATTGTAGAATTTAAACGCTAACCTGTATTTATGAAACACCTTCCTATTGTGATCCTGGCATCGGCCTTGCTGATGGCCTGCAGCGAAGGACCTTCGTCCCTTACTTTTGATCCGGTACAGAAAATCCAGAGTCCCGGCGACGTGCTGGAGCTCACCGTGGGGCTTACCCCCGATGGCGCACCTGTCTATGCCCTCAACAGAGGCAATCAGGTGATTGTCAAGCCTTCCCATCTGGGTTTCCAGCTTCTGGACGAAGATGATTTGCTGGATGGCTTTGCCGTGACTTCCGTAGAGAAGAACAGCTTCGATGAAACGTGGGAGCCGGTGTGGGGAGAAGAAGCCTGCATCCGCAACCATTACAATGAGTTGCTGGTGACCTTCGAGCAAAAGCCCGAGGCCGAGCGTGCCGCCCAGGAAGGTGTGAGTGTGACAGATCCGGAGTATACCGGAGACCTGGGCAATTCTTCCGGAAAGGGTGCCGTGATGAAGATCCGTTTCCGGCTCTACGATGACGGTCTGGGCTTCCGTTATGAGTTCCCTCAGAAAAACAAGCTCACTTACTTCAAGATAAAGGAAGAGATAACGGAATTTGCCATGACGGGGGATCACACCGCCTGGTGGATTCCCGGCGACTATTCCACCCAGGAGTTCGCCCCCACCGAGTCCAAGCTCTCGGAGATCCGTCACCTTTCCGATATTCCCCGTCCCCGCGGCGGTTCCCCCCAGCAGGGCTTTTCTCCTACTGCCGTGCAGACGGCCCTCCAGATGAAGACGGCCGAAGGCCTGTACATCAATATCCACGAGGCTGCCGTGCTGGATTATCCCACCACCAACCTGGATCTGGATGACAAGAACTTTGTGTTCACCACGCATCTGACTCCCGATGCCGAGGGCGTGAAGGGACGCATGCAGGCCCCCTGCAAAACTCCCTGGCGCAGCATCATGGTGTGCCCCAGCGCAACGGACGTGCTGGCTTCCCGCCTGGTGCTGAATCTGAACGACCCCTGCGCCCTGGAAGATGTGTCCTGGATTCACCCCGTGAAGTACATGGGCGTATGGTGGGAGATGATTACCGGCAAGAGCGAGTGGAGCTACACGCACGAGTATCCTTCCGTCCAGCTGGGCGTGACGGATTATGCCAAGTCCAAGCCGCACGGGCGGCACGGCGCCAACAACGAAAACGTGCGCCGCTACATTGACTTTGCGGCCGAAAACGGCTTTGACGGCATCCTCATCGAGGGTTGGAACGAAGGCTGGGAAGACTGGTACGGTCATCAGAAGGACTTCGTGTTCGACTTCCTCACCCCTTACCCCGACTTTGACCTTCCGGCCCTGAACAAGTACGCGCACGAGAAAGGCATCCGCCTCATCATGCACCACGAGACCTCTTCTTCCACCCTTAATTATGAGCGCTGGATGGAGCAGGCCTACAACCTTATGAACCAGTATGGCTACAACGCCGTGAAGAGCGGTTATGTGGGCAAGATCATCCCTTATGGAGACTATCACTACAGCCAGCCCACCATCAACCATTACCACTATGCCATCACCGAGGCTGCCAAGCACCACATTATGGTGAATGCGCACGAGGCGGTGCGTCCCACCGGCCTGTGTCGCACCTGGCCCAATATGATTGGCAACGAGAGCGCCATGGGTACGGAGTTCCGCGGCACCATCCTGCCCGGTCAGACCACCATCTACCCCTTCACCCGTCTGCAGGGCGGTCCCATGGACTTCACCCCCGGTATCTTCGAGACCGATATGTCCAAGAACAATCCCAACGACCAGCAGCACATGCACCATACCATCTGCAACCAGCTGGGCCTGTATGTGACTTTCTACAGCCCGCTGCAGATGGCTGCTGACCTTCCGGAGAACTACGCCAACTTCATGGATGCCTTCCAGTTCATCAAGGATGTGGCGGTGGACTGGGACAAGAGCCTTTACCTGGAGGCCGAGCCGGGAGCTTATATCGTGACGGCCCGTCATCCCAAGCTCTCCACGCTCAATGCATCGGCCCGCAGTACCGCTACTTTGCCCGATGCAAAGAAGGATATGGTGACCAATGCCGCCAAGTTCGTGTATGCCCTGCCGGAGAACGCTACGGCCAAGGATCTGGCCAAGGCAGCACCGCATGATGTGTGGTATGTAGGTGGCATTACGGACGAGAATGCCCGCGAGGTGACGGTGAAACTGGACTTCCTGAAGCCCGGTGTAGTGTATGAATCCACCCTGTATGCCGACGCTCCCGACGCCGATTATGAGACCAATCCCCAGGCATATACCATCACCCGCGGCGAGGTGACATCGGCCGATGCCCTCACCGTAAAGATGGCCCGCTCCGGCGGTTTCGCCCTTTCCCTCAGAGAGAAGTAAATGGAAAAGATAACCATCTCCTGCGTAAATGACGGCAAGCAGTACCTGCTGGAGCCGGGTGAGTCGCTTTTAAGCATTGCCCCGCCAACCGTTACCGATTCCCGGACTAAGAAAGAGTATCCGGTGCTGGCGGCTTTTGTGGACCATAAGCTCAAGGATCTGGATTACAAGGTCTACTATCCCCATCAGGTGGAGTTCATCGGCTACAATCATATAGACGGCCGGCGGGCTTATTTCCGTTCCCTGAGTTTTCTGGCCCAGAGGGCGGTGCGCAACCTCTTTCCGGATAAGATCTTCAAGATTAACCACTCCCTTCCCAGCGGCCTGTATTGCAAGTTTCGCGCAGAGCACATCTCGGACGAAGACATTATGCGTCTGAGGGAAGAGATGCGCCGCCTGGTAGCCCTGGACCTTCCCTTTACGCACAAGAAGATTTTATCGGCTGAAGCCGAAGCCATCTTCGAGGCACAGAACCAGCGCCTGAAGGCGGGAGTGCAGCGTTCCCTGGGCCGATATTTCTGTACGGTGTATTACCTGGACGGCGTGGCCGATAATTTCTACGGCCCGCTGGTGCCTTCCACCGGCTACCTCAAGGTCTTCGACCTGATGCCTTTCCACCACGGCTTCTGCCTGCAGTACCCTTCGCGGGTCGACATCACCCGGGTGATTCAGCGCCAGAAGCAGAAAAAGCTTACCGTCACCCTGAAGGAGTACGGTTACTGGTGCAAAACCACCGGCATCGTGAGCGTGGGGGCTTTGAACCAGCGCCTCCTGGACGGGAAGGCCGTAGAACTCATCAATCTCTGCGAGGCCCGTCAGGAAAGGGCTTATGCCGATTTGGCCGATAAGATCTACGCCGCCAGGGATCATGTGAAGATAGTGTTCCTGGCCGGTCCTTCGTCCAGCGGAAAGACGTCCTCGTCGCTGAGGGTGGCCCAGCAGCTGAAGGTGCTGGGAATGAATCCCAAGGTGATAGAACTGGACAATTACTTCGTGGAAAGGGAGCGCACGCCCAAGGATGAATTCGGCGCCTACGACTTCGAGGCCCTGGAGGCCATGGACCTGGAGCTCCTGGGAAAACACCTGAATACCCTCCTGGACGGAGGGGAGGTGGAACTGCCCCGTTACGACTTCAAGCAGGGAAGACCCTTCTTTGAAGGCAAGATGATGCATCTGGAAGAGAACGATATCCTGGTGATGGAAGGCATCCACGCCATGGATCCCGCCATGGTTCCCTCCGTGGACCAGACCCGCATCTACCGCATCTATGCATCGGCCCTTACCTCCCTCAAGCTGGACGAGAACTGCTGCATTTCCACTACGGACAACCGCCTGTTGAGGCGCATGGTGCGCGACAATCGCGTGAGGGGCATTTCGCCCGAAGAAACCATCGAGCGCTGGCCTTCGGTTCGCCGCGGGGAGGAGAAGTACATTTTCCCCTTCCAGGAAAATGCGGACTCCCAGTTCAATACGGCCCTGCTGTACGAACTGCCCCTGCTGCGGTACTATGCCGAACCTCTGCTCCGCCGTATCCAGCCTTCGTCCCCGACGTATGCCGAGGCCGTACGCCTGCTCAAGTTCCTGAGTTATATCGTGGCCTTGCAGCCGTCCGAGATTCAGGCCATCCCTCCCACTTCCATCCTGCGTGAATTCATAGGCGGACAGACGTTATGAAGAATGTAGGAATCATCGCCACGGGGCATATTGCAGAGAAGGCTGCCACTACGCTGGCCGCCATGGACAACATGGAATGCCTGGCCGTGGGCTCCCGCACCTTGGAAAAGGCGCAGGCCTTTGCCTCCCGCTTCGGCATTCCGCGGGCTTATGGCTCCTATGCGGAACTCCTGGCGGACCCCGATGTGGAGCTGGTGTACGTGGCCGTTCCCCATCACATGCACTTTGAGGTAACCCGGGATGCCATCCTGGCCGGCAAACCCTGCCTGGTGGAGAAGTCGTTCATGATGAACGCCACCGAGACGGCCGCCATCCTGGCCCTGGCCCGGGAGAAGGGTGTCTTTGTGGCCGAAGCCATGTGGCCCCGCTACATGCCGGTGCGACGGATGGGCCGGGAAGTTCTGGAGTCGGGCATCATAGGGGAGCCGTGCATGATAACCGGTACCATTACTTATAACGTATCGGATAAGGAAAGGGTTCAGAAGCCGGAGATGGGAGGCGGTGCGTTACTGGATCTGGGGGTCTATGTCCTCAATTTCGTGCGCATGTATTCAGATTCTCCCATCGAGAAGATCAACACCACCTGCCTTCGGGCCGAATCGGGCGTGGATGCCACGGAAGTGATCACCATGGTTCTGGCCGATGGAACCCTGGCCTCGGTGCAGGCATCGGCCTGGTGCCAGGGAGAGAACGTGGGGGTGATTGCCGGCACTACGGGTTACCTGGTGTTCGACGACCTTATCCACCCCACGCACATCCGCGTTTGCCGCAAGCGCCATGTGGTGGAACAGGAAATCCCCGTTCCGCCGCAGTTCAACGGGTTCGAGTACCAGTTCATGGCCTGCAAGGAAGCCATAGAGGCCGGGCAGATAGAGGCCCCTCAGATGCCCCATGCCGAGATTCTGTACATCATGCACCTGATGGACCGTCTCCGTGCCGAGTGGGGTATCCGCTTTCCCGGAGAACAATGACCCTGAAAAATTTGGAATATCTATAGATTTGCGCTAATTTTGTATCCCGGTTAGGTTCTAATTCCGGGATTTTTTATGTCCACATGTCTGCAAGACGCAAGCATCCATTCCGTTGGCCTGCTGCAAGATACCAATGTGTATGAACTGCGTTCCAGGCAGTTTACAAACCGTTATTTCATTCTCAGTAACGAAGGTACCCGTCATCTGATGGCCTATCCGGAAGTGATTGGATACGATTCCTATCTGTCCATGCTTCCTCCCACCATGGCGGCCCTGAGGCATTTATTCCCGGAAGGCCAGGGCGGGGATGTGGATATTCTCACCATCCTTCGCGGCGGTTTGAATTACCCGCTGGAAGAAGCTTGCTACCGGAACGATATCCGGGTAAGCGACATCCACTTTGTTTCCTGTGAACGCATCATCGAGGACCATGTCATTACGGGACTGGAGATCAAATACGAGAAACTGCGCATTGCCCAGAACCGGACCCTGCTGATTGGAGACATCATTGCCACCGGAGATACCCTGCGTCTTTGCCTGGACCAGGTGGTGGACCGTTTCCGCCGTCGCGGAGGCAGCATCCGCAAGATCATCTTCTTCACCATCGGCGGCACCCGTGCCATAGAGCTCATGGAAAAGAAGACGGATGAAATCCGCCGCATCTTCCCCAACTTCGAAGGCTTCGAGTGCTTCTTCTACGAAGGCATTTTCACCGTTTATGAGAACCAGGGTGCCACGGGCATCAACGTTCCCGATATTGACTTCGGCTGGAAAGGCGGCGTAGTATCGCCGGAATTCCAGCGCTATGTCATGGATCATCCCTACTCCCTCCTGGAGAAATGCATCATTTATGATGGCGGAGCCCGCCGCTATGAGATTCCGGTCCATTTCCATGAGGTTCTGGAGTATTGGGAAGGAATCTGGGGCCGGGCCGACCGCATTGATCCGGTCAAACTGACGGGCGAAAAACTGGGCTTCGACGAGCCTCTTTCCTTCCAGGACTGGCTGGCCCTGAACCGCTTCCAGAACCTGACGGATGAGAAACTCGCCGGACTTTGGGCCGATGAGACGGAATTCCTCAGGAATGCCGCCGCCCTGTCGCTGGAGACCATCTCCACCCAACGCATAACTGCAATAAACAACCTATTACAACAATATGAATAACAACAAGATCATCGATGCGGATTATACCACTTCGGCGGTAGACAAAGTCGGTCGCAAAAGCAACCTGAGCATGTTCATGGTCATGCTGGGCTTCACTTTCTTCAGCGCCAGCATGTGGGTGGGCCAGCAACTGGCCAACGGCCTCACCTGGAACGAGTTCCTTTGGGCCCTGCTCCTGGGCGGTCTCATCCTGGCCGCTTACACGGGCGCACTGGGTTGGATCGGCGCAGAGAGCGGCCTTACCCTGGATATGCTGGCCCGCCGCAGCTTCGGCACCAAGGGCAGCTGGCTTCCCAGTGCCATGATCAGCTTCACGCAGACCGGTTGGTTCGGCGTGGGTCTGGCCATGTTCGCCATCCCGGTAGCCAAGGAATTCCTGGGTCTGGAAGTGACTCCCGACAATATGCCCCTGGAGAGTTACCTCCTGGTAGCCATTGCCGGTATCCTTATGACCTCCAGTGCCTACTACGGTATCAAGAGCCTTACCATCGTGAGCTACTTTGCCGTTCCCGCCGTGGCCATTCTGGGTACGATCGCCATGATCCTGGCCATCCATAACGGTGACGCCGGCCTGGTGGAACAGTTTGCCAAGGGCACCAAGGACATGGGCATCATCGCCGGTGCCGGTCTGGTGGTCGGCAGCTTTGTTTCCGGCGGTACGGCCACGCCCAACTTCACGCGCTTCGCCAAGAGCGGAAAGGTGGGTATGATCATCACCGTCATCGCCTTCTTCCTGGGTAACAGCCTTATGTTCCTGTTCGGCGCCGTTTCCAGCATCTATGTGGGCGGTAACGATATCTTCGAGGTCATG
This sequence comes from Bacteroidales bacterium, assembly GCA_017423025.1. GTDB lineage: Bacteria > Bacteroidota > Bacteroidia > Bacteroidales > UBA932 > Cryptobacteroides. Next base: position 37,392 of record JAFPGC010000025.1, on the reverse strand, counting down.
CTCAACCTGAACCTCTTCTATCTGGCTGTCCTGGTCCTGGGCCTGAACATCTGGACCACCAACGACAATGCCCTGTATACCTCCGGTCTGGGTCTTTCCAATATTTTCGGCTTCCCCAAGAAGGCTATGGTGTTTGTCGCCGGTTTCATCGGCACTGTAGCGGCCATCTGGCTGTACTGGAATTTCTGCGACTGGCTCAACATCCTCAACTGCACCCTGCCTCCCGTTGGCGCAATCCTCATTCTTCACTACTTTACCCACCGGGGAAAGGAAGTGGAAGAGAAGGTGGTGGATTGGAGCGCCATCGTCGGTGTCGTGGCTGGTGCCGTTGTGGCCAACCTGGTGCACTGGGGCTTTGCTTCCATCAACGGTATGGTAGTCGCGGCCATCTGCTGGAGCGTCGGCCAGTTGATTCAGAAACGCAAGTAAGAATTATAATACTTCTTTGAGAAAGGGTCCGGTCACAGAAGCCGGATCCTTTGCTATTGTCTCCGGGGTACCCTGGGCTACGATGTAGCCGCCCTTGCGTCCTCCGGCGGGACCCATGTCAAACAGATAGTCCACACTCTTGAGCACGTCCAGATTGTGCTCGATGATGATGACGGTGTTGCCGGCATCCACCAGTTTCTGCAGCACTCCCAGCAGCACCTGGATGTCCTCGAAGTGCAGGCCGGTAGTGGGCTCGTCCAGGATGTAGAGCGTCTTGCCCGTGGAAGGGCGGGACAGTTCGGCCGCCAGTTTCATGCGCTGGCTTTCGCCGCCGGACAGGGTGACGGCGCTCTGGCCCAGCCGTACATACCCCAGGCCCACGTCTACCAGGGCCTTGAGTTTGGCGGCAATCTTGGGAACGGGCTTGAAGAATTCGTAGGCCTCGCTGATGGACATCTCCAGCACGTCGTTGATGTTCTTGCCCTTGTATTTGACGGCCAGCACATCCTCGCGGTAGCGGGTTCCGCCGCAGACTTCGCAGGGAACGTGCACCGACGGCAGGAAGTTCATCTCGATGACCTTGATGCCGGCGCCCTTGCACTCCTCGCATCGGCCTCCAGGGACATTGAAGGAGAATTTTCCGGCCTTGTAGCCGCGTACCTTGGCATCCGGGGTTTCTTCGTAGAGGGTGCGGATGTCGCTGAACACGGCGGTGAAGGTGGCGGGATTGGAGCGCGGCGTGCGGCCGATGGGGCTCTGGTCAATCTCGATGAGTTTGTCTATGTTTTCTACGCCCTCAATGTCCGCGTAAGGCAGCGGCTTTTCCTTGGAGCGATAGAATTTCTGCTTGAGGATGGGCATGAGCGTCTCGTTCACCAGCGAGCTCTTGCCGCTGCCGGAAAGGCCCGCCACGCCAATGAGACAGCCCAGCGGGAAACTCACGTCCACGCTTTTGAGGTTGTTGCCCGTAGCGCCCTTGAGGGTGAGGAACAGGCCGTTTCCCGGGCGGCGGGTGGCCGGAACGGGAATGCTGCGTTTGCCCTTCAGGTAATCCAGCGTAATGGACGGGCCGATGACGGTGTGTTCCGCCGTATCGGCGTCCATCTTCTTGTTGCTCAGGAGGGTGTCCAGCGGGGCGTTGAGGCAGATTTTGCCGCCATTCTCTCCGGCGCCGGGCCCTACGTCCACCAGCCAGTCGGCGCTTAGCATGGTTTCGGCATCGTGCTCCACCACCATCACCGAGTTGCCCTCATCCCTCAGAGCCTTGAGCGAGGCAATGAGCTTGCGGTTGTCCTTCTGGTGCAGGCCGATGGAAGGTTCGTCCAGGATATAGAGCACATTCACCAGCTTGGAGCCAATCTGGGTGGCCAGGCGGATGCGCTGGCTTTCTCCTCCGGACAGTGAGCCGGTGGGACGGTCCAGGGAAAGGTAATCCAGTCCCACGTCCAACATGAACTGCACGCGCTCCCGCAATTCTTTGAGGATGTCGCGGGAAACGTTTTTCTCCCTCTGGTTGAAGCCGTCGGGGATGGCGTCCAGCCACTGGCGCAGCTCCGTCATCTCCATGGCGGCCACCTCGGGGATGGTCTTTCCGTCCACCTTGAAGCACAGGGCCTCGCTGTTGAGGCGGGAGCCCTGACAAACCGGGCAGGTGACGGTATCTTCAATATTGTCCAGGACTCCGCCCCAGCTCTCCATCTCCGTCATGCCGCCTTCTCCTACGCGGAAGAGGTCTTCCGAGCCGTAAACCAGCAGGCTGACGGCCTCGTCGGGCAGGGCGTCGATGGGGTCGTAGAGACTGAAATTGTATTTGCGGGCGATGGCCCGGATGATGTCGAACTTGCGGTTCTCCCGAACGCGGCCCAGGGGCACGATGGCCCCATCGGCCACACTCTTGCTGCGGTCGGGGATAATGGTGTCGATGTTAACGTCCACTATGGTTCCCAGGCCCTTGCAGTGCGGGCAGTAACCTTGCGGGGAGTTGAAGGAGAAGCTGTGCGGCTGGGGCTCCTGCAGCGAAAGGCCGCTTTCAGGGTCTACCAGATGCTTGGAGAAATGGGCCAGGGAATCGCTTTCGATATCCAGGATGGCCAGGGAGCCTTTGCCGATATTGAGCGCGCGGGCTACGGAATCCCGGATGCGGCGGTCGTCTCCCGTCTCGGGCTTGAGGCGGTCCACCACCACTTCGATGAAGTGGGGCTTGTAACGGTCCAGGGCCTGTACTTCCTGCAGTTCCAGGATTTCGCCATCTATGCGCACTTCGGTATAGCCGCGCCGGCGCAGCTGGTCCAGGAGTTCGCGGTAGTGGCCCTTTCGGCCCCGGATGAGCGGAGCCAGCAGATAGCACTTGCGGCCGGCGTAGCGGCTCATCACCAGGTCTACAATCTGCTCGTCCGTGTAGCGCACCATCTCCTTCCCGCTTTCGGGGGAGAAGGCCCGGGAGCCCTTGGCGTACAGCAGGCGCAGGAAGTCGTAGATTTCCGTAATGGTGCCCACGGTGCTTCGGGGGTTGTTGCCGGTGGTTTTCTGCTCTATGGCGATGATGGGGGAGAGGCCGGTGATTTCTTCCACTTCCGGCTTCTCCAGGATGCCCATAAAGTGCTTGGCGTAGGTGGAGAGGGTGTCCATGTAGCGGCGCTGGCCTTCGGCATAGATGGTATCGAACGCCAGCGAGCTCTTGCCGCTGCCGCTAAGCCCCGTAACCACTACGAATTCCCCTCTGGGAATGGCTACGTCAATGTTTTGCAGGTTGTTGGCCCGTGCACCCCTGATCTGGATATACTCCTTCTTAGCCATAGACTGCAAAGATACGAAACTTATCGCAATCTCTGGTAGGCCAGACGCTCCGCTCCGGAGGCAATGTGGATGATGCCGCAGTACTCAAAGCCGTATTTGGCCAGATTGTGCTGCATAATTTTATTGTCCTTGTGGGTATCTATGCGGATGTTGTCCGTAAGGGCGTCCAGATAGTTCATCATGGTTTTGAAAACCCCATGGACCTCGGGAAAACTGGCGATGCGGTGCACCACATAGTAGGGCTTTTCATCGTCTTTCCACGCACCGTCATAAATAATGGCATAGGTAGGATCCGGCGAGGGGATGCAGGCGAAGTAGGCTACTACGGCGCCATTCTCTTCCATTACCTTTCCATAGCCAGGGCCGATGTCCCGGCGTACCATCTCCTCGGTGGGATAACCTTCCGGCCACTGATTAAGATTGCCGGAAGCGAGCATAATGCCCCTTCCGGCCTTCAGGACAGTCATAATCGCAGGGAGGTCTGCGGTAGTGGCCGTTCGTATTGTCATCTTACTTCAGCGCCTCCATGTTGCGGGCATTGTGGATGTCCTTTCCTTCGGTGGTGTAGAGGTAGTCCAGAAGTTGGGCATAGTGCTCTTCCACCTTGCCGCGGACAATCTTCATGGTGGAGTTCATCATCTTGTTGGCGATGGTGAATTCCTCGTCGCAGATGCCGATGGCCGAAGGGAGCCAGCGCTCCGGGAACATGCCCTCGTGCTTGCCGCCCTTCTTGTAACTGTCCACATCGGCCTGAATGAGGTCCAGCATATAGGTCTTTCCTTCCGGGCTGGCGGGATCCAGTCCGTGCTTGGTGGCGGCCTCGGCCAGGGCGGTCTTGTCCGGAACGAAGAGGGCTACGCAGAAGGGTTTCTGGTTATTGTGCAGCACGCAGGCGTTCACCCACTTGGAGGTTTCGGTGATGCTGTCTTCGAAGCCTTCAGGGGAATATTTCTCTCCGTCGGAGGAGATGAGGAGGCTCTTGAAACGGCCCACTACATACAGGAATTCGGGGTCTTCGGGGCAGATGTAGCCCATGTCTCCGGTGTGGAGCCAGCCGTCGATGATGGTATCGGCCGTGGCCTTGGGATTCTTCCAGTAGCCGGCCATCACGTTCTCGCCGCGGATGACGATTTCGCCCTTGGTGCCGTGCGGAACTTCCTTCCCATCGGCGTCCAGGATTACGCAGTCCATGGGCTTCACGATGCGGCCGGAGGAGCCGAAGCGGGCATGGCCTTCTGCGTTGGCGCAAATGATGGGAGTGGCTTCCGTGAGGCCGTAACCCTGGAACATGGGCATGCCCACGGCGCAGAAGAAGCGCTGCAGCTCAATGTCCAGCAGGGCGCCGCCCCCTACGAAGAACTTCATGCGGCCGCCGAAGCTCTGGCGTACCTTGGAGAAGAGAATCTTGTCAAAGAGATCCACCAGGGGCTTGCGCCAGAAGGTGCCGCCCGTGCCGCGGTTGTAGTATTCCTTGTTGTACTTGATGGCGTTGTTCAGCGCAAAGTTGAAGAGTTTCTCGGCGGCCGGGCCCTGTTTCTTGATGCCGGCCTCGATGTTCTTCTTGAAGTTGCGGGCCAGGGCCGGGACGGAGAGCATCACGTGGGGACGCACCTCGGAGATGGCCGTGGGAATGTTGCGCAGGGTGGCCATGGCATTCTTGCCGATGGGCACGAAGCCAATGGATCCGCCGTAAATCATCATGGTATACATGCCGGCCACGTGGGCGAAGCAATGGTCCAGCGGAAGGATGATGAGCATGACTTCTCCCTCGTTGACGGAGATGACGGAATTGCCCTGCTCCACGTTGGCGGTATAGTTGCGGTGGGTGAGGAGGATGCCCTTGGGGTCGGCCGTTGTGCCGGAGGTGTAGGAAATGTTGGCGTAATCGTCCGGGCCGATGGATTTGAAGCGGGCCTCGAATTCGGCCTTGTGGGCCTGGAGGAATTCGTCACCCATCTTCTGGATTTCCGACATGCGGATTTCCTTGGCTTCCAGCTTGTCGTAGTCGAAGGCCGTGTCGTCAAAGACGATGACCTTTTCCACATTGGGGCACTCCGGGAGGATGGCGCGGATCTTGGGCAGGTGGTTGCCGGAGACCAGGATCCACTTGGCATCGGAATGGTTGATGCGGAAGATGAGGTCCTTGCCTTCTCCCAGGTTCACGGACAGCGGAACGTCTACGGCACCGGCGTACAGGGCTCCCAGCTCGGCCAGGATCCACATGGCGCGGCTCTCGCTCAGGAGGGCTATCTTGTCTCCCTTCTTAAGGCCCAGCGACATGAGGCCGGCGCCTATGCGGTAGGCCTCTTCACGGGTCTGGCCCTGGGTAATCTCTTTCCAGGTGCCGTTTACCTTCTCGCGAAGGTAGGGATGGTTTTCGTATTGACGGGAATATTTCTCTACGAAGTCAATGATGGTAATTCTTTCTGCCATAGTAGTTTAGGTTTATTCAGTGGGAAACAGTCCGTATAGCTCCGCGTCAATCTTGTCGGTAATTTGCTGGAAGTCTTCGGGTTTGTTCTCGAACTTGATGGTGTCCACGTCTATGATGAGCAGCCGGGACTTGTAGTCCTTGATCCAGTCTTCGTAGCGCTGGTTCAGTCCCGTGATGTAGTCTATGCGGATGGAACGCTCGTACTCACGGCCGCGCTTCTGGATTTGGGCAATGAGGTTGGGGATGCTGGACCGGAGGTAGATGAGGAGATCCGGCGGGTTCACCAGCGACATCATGAGGTCGAACAGGTCCGAGTAGCTCTCGAAATCGCGGGTGGACATGAGCCCCATCGCATGCAGGTTGGGGGCGAAGATGCGGGCGTCTTCGTAAATGGTGCGGTCCTGGATAATGACCTCCTGGTGCTTGGAGATTTCCACCACATCCTGGAACCGCTTGTTCAGGAAATAGATCTGGAGGTTGAACGACCAGCGCTCCATATCCTCGTAGAAATCGGCCAGATACGGGTTGAAATCTACGGATTCGAACTTGGGCGTCCAGCCGTAATGGGCGGCTAACATTTTGGTAAGGGTGGTCTTGCCACTACCGATATTACCAGCGATCGCTATATGCATAATAAATGAATTTTGTCAAAACAGTCCATACAACTCCGCATCAATCTGGTCCGTAATGACGGCAAAGTCTTCGGGCCGGTTGAGAAAGTCCAGGTTGTCGGCGTCTATGGTGATGAGGCGGCCCTTGTACTCCGAAATCCACTTCTCGTACCTCTCGTTGAGGCCGGAGAGATACTCGATGGAGATAGACTGCTCGTAGTCCCTGCCGCGTTTCTGGATCTGGGACACCAGGTGGGGGATGCTGCTCTTGAGGTAAATCATGAGGTCCGGCTCCTTCACCACTTCCATCATTACGTTGAAGGTGTCCATGTAAGTATTGTAGTCCCGCTCCGAGAGGTTCCCCTGGGCGTAGTTGTTGGCTACGAAAATGTGCACGCCTTCGAACAGGGTGCGGTCCTGGATGATGACGTCCTTGGATTTGGAGATTTCCAGGACATCGTGCAGGCGCTGCTGCAGGAAGTACATCTCCAGGGCGAAGGACCACCTTTTGATATCGGCGTAATAGTCGGCCAGATACGGGTTGTAGGTAACGGACTCGAACTTGGGCGTCCAGCCGTAATGGCGGGCCAAGAGAGTGGTGAGTGTGGTTTTTCCGCTACCGATATTTCCGGCAATTCCGATGTGCATCCGTAATGGGTCCTTTATTCTACAAAGTTGGCAAAAAGTTAGTAAATTTGCAATGCTAACAAATTACCTATGCTTCAATCCCGCATATTTACTTTTAACCCGCTGGCTACCAATTGCGTGGTGCTTTGGGCCGATGGCCAGCAGGCCTGTACGATAGTGGACCCCGGCATGTCCTCGGACGAGGGCGTTAAGGACCTTCTGGATTTTCTGGGAAGCCACAACCTCACCCCGGATGCCATTTTCCTCACCCATGGCCATTTTGACCATGTCTGGGGCGTGGATAAACTGCTCGGGCATTTTTCCGTACCGGTGTATATGCATCCGGCCGATAAGGAGATACTGGCCGACGGAACCTCTGTCTTCAAAGGCATGCAGAAATTCAAGATTTTCCAGCATAGCATCGCCACCACGGACATTGCCGACGGCGAAGTGCTCACCACCGCGGGAACCTCCTGGAAGGTAATCCATACCCCCGGCCATACCCCTGGCGGCGTCTGCTATTTTTCGGCCGAAAACAGCCTGCTGCTCAGCGGCGACACCCTCTTTGCCGGCAGCATCGGCCGCACGGACCTGGGCGGCGGAGACTATGACGTGCTCATGCAGTCCATCCAGCAGAAGCTCCTGACCCTGCCCGGTGACACGGATGTGATCCCCGGCCACGGACAGCCTACCAGCATAGCCCAGGAAGGGATGCACAATCCCTTCCTTCAGCCCTTCAACGAGCCCGAAGGCGACTCTCCTGAAGAAGGAATAGTCATAGACGGAATCTAATGACAACCCACTGGCTGGATACCATCGACTCCACCAACTCCGAGGCGCTGCGCCGTTTGCCGGAGCTGGCAGGCGGGACCGTTCTGGCTGCCCGGGAGCAGACGGCGGGTCGCGGTCAGCGGGGAAACACCTGGTTCACGGAACCCGGCAAGAATCTTACTTTCTCCATCGTCCTCAAGCAGCTTTCCCTTCAGGCGGCCCGGAGTGTCCGGCTCAATTACCTCACCTCCGTGGCCGTGGCCTCTTTCCTGGAGTCCCACGGTGTCAAGGCGGCCATCAAGTGGCCCAATGACATCTATGTAGAGGGCCGCAAGATTTGCGGCATGCTCATAGAGAATACCCTGGGGCCGGGCGGCCAGGTGATGGCCTCGGTCATCGGCATAGGGATCAATATGAATCAAACGGCTTTTCCCCAATTGGCCAACGCCACCTCCCTGGCCCTGTGCACGGGGAAAGAATACAAGCTGGAACCGGCCCTGGAGGAATTCCTGGGCATGTTCGAAAGCTGGCTTCCCCGCCTGGATTCGGAGGAACTGTCCGCCGCCTATTCGGCCCGCCTCTTCCGCCGGGGCCTGTCGGCCCTTTATCACGACCTCCTCACCGACCGCCAGTATCGTGGCGTCATCCTTGGCGTGGAACCCGACGGCCGCCTGCACATCCGGGACGAGCAGGGGAAAGACCTATTTTACCGGTTCAAAGAAGTAAGTTATATCCTATGAATAGAGAAGTCTGGTTAGATTATTTGCGGGTGGTGGCGTGCCTGATGGTAATGGTCATCCACAGCACCGAGCCCTTCTATCTGGGAGGCGACGGCGCCCTCATCCTCATGCCCACCGATGCCTTTTGGGTGTCCATCTTTGAGGCGCTCTGCCGCTGCTGCGTGCCGGTATTTCTGGTAGCATCGGCCTATCTCCAGTTCCCGCTGCATTATTCTACCGGCGAATTCTTCCGCCGCCGGGCCGTGCGCATCCTGGTCCCGATGCTTATCTGGACGGTAGTGTATGCCCTGGTGTGGGGAGAGCCCATTCAGAATTTCAAGGGTCTGCTGCTCAATTTCAACTATGCCGCCGGGCACCTCTGGTTCGTGTATATGCTGGTTGGAGTATATCTGCTGATGCCTATGCTTTCTCCCTGGGCCGAAAAGGTTTCCTGCAAGGAGCTGCAAGTGTACCTGGGCATCTGGCTGGTGACCACCCTGTTCCCCTTTGTGAGGGAACTCGCCGGCGGAGAAGCGCCGCTTATCCAGGCGGCCGATGGTCTGCCTGCCCCGGCCCTCTTCCCGCTCTGGGGGGAGGCTTCCTGGAACGCCTTCGGCACTTTCTATTATGTGAGTGGCTTCTTCGGCTATCTGCTGCTGGGGCTGTATCTGCGCCGCTTTGTGGAGAACAAGCCGTGGGTTAAGCTGGCGGGCTGTTCGTTGTTCCTGCTGGGCTTTGCGGCCATTTTCAGCGGACTTCTGCGCCGCTTTTCCGACACGTCCGACGTGTTCCCGCTTACCGGTTCGTTGGGAACGGCCGTGGCCTGGGAAACGCCCATCAATTTCTGCGGTCTTCCGGTAGTAATGACCACGGTGGGTATTATCCTGCTGTTCCGTTCCTATCTGGCAGGCAGTAACGAAGATTCGTTCTTTTACCGTAACATCATCCTGCCGCTTTCCAAGGCAGGCTATGGGATGTACCTCATCCACATGCTGGTGCTGGGCAACCTTTCGCCCATATTCCGCAGCGCTTTGGGAGTAGGATCAGACGGCGTGCTGGGAAACTGGACCACCCCGGTGGAGATTCTCCTCACCGCTCTCGTCAGCTTTGTCATAGTGGGAGTTATGGCTGTGCTTATTCAGCGCATCCCTAAAGCAGGCAAATATTTGATGGGTTAAATGAGCTCGTCCCTCTCGCGGATGTCCTTGAGGCGGAGCTGTACGGTAGAGGACCCGCGGTAGAAATTCTCTACGATGGAATAGCAGATATCAATGGGGTTGCCGGCCTTGATGTGGTCGAAGTATTCGGCCATATTGAAGCCGATGGCGGCTATCTGCCGATAGGGCTGGGTTTCCTGCATGAGGTCCAGCTTGAGGTGCAGGCCACCGGCGCCCACTTTGCGGCCGTTACCGGCATCGTACACATCTTCCGTTAAGAATACGGGATTGCTGTTTCCCGGGCCGAAAGGCTGGAACTGCTTGAGCAGACGGGTGAACTTGGGAGTAATCTGCGAGAAATCCAGTTTGGCGTCAATTTCCACCACGGGGGTAAGTTCCTCGCGGGTGATGGTGCCGGAAACAAAGCTGTCCATGCGGCGGCAGAAAGTCTCCAGGTTCTCTTCCTTCATGGTGAGGCCGGCTGCGTACACGTGACCGCCGAAATTCTCCAAAAGGTCTGCGCAGCTCTCGATGGAGGCGTAGAGGTCGAATCCCTGAACGCTGCGGGCACTTCCGGTGATAAAGCCGTTGCTCTTGGTGAGCACCACCGTAGGCTTGTAGAAAGCTTCCACCAGGCGGGAAGCCACAATGCCCACCACGCCCTTGTTCCAGGTGGGGTTGTACACGATGGTGACGTTTTCCGTGGCCAGGGCATGACCGCTCTGCACCATATCCAGGGCTTCCTGGGTGATTTCCCGGTCTATGGACTTGCGCTCGTTGTTGTTGTCGTTGATTTGCTCGCCGATGCGGAAGGCCGTGCGGTCATCGGTGGCGGTGAGCAGTTCCACGGCCAGGCGGCCGCTTTCCATTCGTCCGGCGGCATTGATGCGGGGGCCGATTTTGAAGACGATGTCGTCAATGGTGATATGCCCGGGCTCCAGCTTGGCCAGGTTGATCATGGCCAGCAGGCCCTTGCGGGGATTCTCGTTGAGGCGCTTGAGGCCGAAGTGGGCCAGGATGCGGTTCTCTCCGGTCATGGAAACCAGATCCGAGGCAATGGAAACCACCTGCAAATCCAGCAGGGGTTCCAATAGGGAGAACTCCAGCCCGTACTTCTGCACATAACCCTGGGCCAGCTTAAAGCCCACGCCGCAGCCGCAAAGATCGTCGAAGGGGTAGTGGCAGTCTTCCCGCTTGGGGTCCAGGATGGCCACGGCCTTGGGGAGTTCGTCCTCGGGAAGGTGGTGGTCACAGATGATGACCTCGATGCCCTTGGTGCGGGCATACTCCACTTTGTCGATGGCCTTGATGCCGCAGTCCAGGGTAATCACCAGGTCCACCCCATTGTCTCCGGCCCAGTCCAGGGCCTTGTAGGAAAGGCCGTAGCCTTCGTCGTAGCGGTCCGGGATGTAGAAATCTACCTTCTGGGTAAACTGGCGGATAAAGGAAAAGACCTGGGCCACCGCTGTGGTGCCGTCAACGTCGTAGTCTCCGTAGACAAGGATCTTCTCGCCTCCCACGATGGCCTGGTGCAGCCGTTCCACGGCTTTGTCCATATCGGTCATGAGGAAAGGGTCGTGGAGGTTCTCCAAACGGGGGCGGAAGAAACTGCGGGCCTGCTCGAACGTCTCTACGCCACGCTGGACCAGGAGGTCTGCCAGAACCCGGTCTATGCCCAGTTCGGCCGCCAGCTGCGATGCCTTTTCAGGATCTGCAGCCGGGATCAAGCTCCATTGACGTTCATTAATGCCCATAAAAATACCTCCCGCCCATAATAGCGGGTCTTACAAAGATAATCAATCCGGAGAAATTTTACAAGCAGGAAATGATGATTTCGTCGGCAATCTCTTCGGGAGTCAGGCCGATGGTATCGATGGTGACGTGGGCGGCCTTTTCGTACAGCGGCAGCCGGGCGGCCAGGCGCTCTTCCCATCCTTCCCCCGCCAGGGGACGCCCCTCCGTTTTTCCTGTAAGGTGGCTGCGGAGGGTTTCCTCATCGGCCTGCAGATAGATGCAGAGGGTTTTTTCCTGCAACAGGCCGATGGCACCCGGCACCGTCACCGTGCCTCCGCCGAGGGCCAGGACGGCCGTGCTCTCGGCATATTTGGCCACTGTCTGCTCCAGCGCCTGCTTTTCCAGGCGGCGGAAGCCCTTTTCCCCATCGGCCTCAAAAATGGCCGGGATGGAGCGCCCCGCCTTTTTCACGATGACCTCGTCCAGGTCCAGGAAGGGACAGCCCAAAGCATCGGCCACAATGCGACCGACGCTGGTTTTTCCGCTTCCCATGAAGCCTGTGAGGGTGATTAACATGCTAGAACAGCGTGGGTTCCCAGTCTCCCATATCTACCGGGGTGTCGTCCTCGCCTCCCTTCAGGAGTTCGGAGGACTGGCCGGTCTGTTCGATTTCGGTGACGGGGGTGTCGTCCGTGAAGTCTTCGGCCTCCAGGTCTACGTCGATGGGCTCGTCGGAGATGGCCTCGGCCACCTCTTCTTCTTCGTCCTCGGGCTTGGTGAGGGGCTCGCCGAACTCCACCTTCTTGAGGTCGTACGGGGAGCACTTCTTGCCCTTGGCGGCGAGGCCCTTCTTGGCGATGAACTCTTCGGCATCCAGGGTCTCGGCCTCGCGGTGCTCGTATTTTCCGCCGAAGGTAAGGAGGATCTGCGGGTGCTTATCGGCCGACAGGTCCACCAGTTTGGAGCCCTTGGCGTCGGAGATGAACAGCACGGGCGAGTTGTTGCTCTCGGGGAAGCTGAAGCGCTTCACGTAGTAGGCCTTGGCGGCGTTGTCCCAATACAGGACGGTGTATACGCGGTTGGGATCCAGTTTCTCTATGCGCACCACGTCTCCCTGGTACTTGTTCACCAGGTCGTAGGAGGTGGTGTAGTAGCTGCCGTCGGCAAAGATGGCGAGCACCTTGTCTTCTCCGGCGAATTTTCCGAGGTGCTGGCCGCGGCCTTCCTCGTTGAGGCGCTGGATGTCGGGGTCGTACCAGATGTCCTTGCCCTCCAGGGTGGTGATACCCTTGGACTTGAGCTGGATCTTGGCGATGGCGTTCTTGGTGACCAGATTGCCGCGGGAGCCGCGTCCCTTAATGGCCAGGCCTGCGAAATCCCATTCCAGCTGGGTTTTCTTGAGGCCCTTCTTGGGACGGAGGTTGATCTTCACCGTCTCGGCCTCTCCATTGTGGTTCACGGTGAACCAGAGGATCTTGGACTCCGGGGCGCCGGTGGTGATGTCGTACTCCTTGTCGCGGGTTACGGAGGTGATATTGAATCGCTTGGCATAATGGGCGGGACCCTTGCCTTCGCGGTAAATCACATTGTAGATGGTTCGCTCGTCGCTGCGGTTGAACACGCCGGCGTAAAGGAGATCCTTGCCGAAGAAAGCCTTGTCGCTCACCTTGGTGACGCGGTATTTGCCGTCACGGCCGATGACGATGATTTCGCTGAGGTCGGAGCAGTCTCCGATGAACTCGCCGCCGTCGTCCTTCTTGAGGCCGATGCCCACGAAGCCCTCGGCCAGGTTGGCGAAGAGCTTGGCGTTGTTGGACACCACCTTGGTGACGGTGATGTTCTCCAGGGAGGAGATTTCCGTGAGGCGGGGCCACTCCTTGCCGTATTTCTTCTTGAGGTTCTTGAACCAGTCGATGGTATACTCCGTGAGGTGCTCCAGCTTGTCCTTCACGTCCTTCATCTGGTCTTCTAGGGCGTAAATCTTTTCGTCCAGGGCCTTGGTGTCGAACTTGGAGATCTTTCGCACGGGCTTCTCTACCAGCTTCATGATGTCTTCCATCACAATCTCGCGGCGCAGGAGGTCCTGGTACTGCTTCATCTGGGAGAGGATGTCTTCCAGCTGCTCTTCCCAGGTCTTCTGGTTCATTTCCAGCACCTTGTAGATGCGGTTTTCGAAGAAGATGCGCTCGAGGGAGCTGTAGTGCCAGTCGTTCTCCAGTTCGGCCAGTTTGACCTCCAGTTCTGCCTTCAGGATGTCACGGGTATGGAAGGTGTCGTATTCCAGAATCTCGTTCACCGTGAGGAAGGCGGGCTTGTTGTCGCGGATGACGCAGGCGTTGGGCGCTATCTTGGTTTCGCACTCGGTGAAAGCATAGAGGGCGTCGATGGTCTTGTCCGGGGAGACATCGGCCGGAAGATGGATGATGATTTCCACCTTGTCGGTGGTCATGTCGTCTATCTTCTTGATGTTGATCTTCTTCTTCTCCTTGGCCTTGATGATGCTGTCAATGATGCCCTGGGAGGTCTTGCCGAAGGGTATCTCCGTGATGGTGATGGTGGATTTGTCCACCTTGTTGATGCGGGCGCGCACCTTCACCATGCCGCCGCGCTTGCCCTGGTTGTACTTGGAGCAGTCCGCGATACCGCCGGTGGGGAAGTCCGGAAGCAGGGTGTAGGGTTCGTTCTTGAGGATGGCGATGGAGGCGTCCAGCAACTCGTTGAAGTTGTGGGGCAGAATCTTGGAACTGAGGCCGGCGGCAATGCCTTCCGTGCCTTGGGCCAGCAGCAGCGGGAAGCGCACCGGCAATTCGGTGGGCTCCTGGTTGCGGCCGTCGTAGGAAGTCATCCAGGGAGTTACCTTGGGGTCGAAGACCACTTCCTTGGCAAATTTGGACAGACGTGCCTCGATGTAACGAGGGGCAGCGTTGGAGTCGCCGGTGAGGATGTTACCCCAGTTACCCTGGCAGTCAATGAGAAGACCCTTCTGGCCCAGCGTGACCAGGGCGCCCAGGATGGACTGGTCGCCGTGCGGATGGTACTGCATGGCCTGTCCCACGATGTTGGCCACCTTGGTGTAGCGGCCGTCATCCATGGTGAACATGGTATGCAGCACACGGCGCTGCACGGGCTTGAATCCGTCTACGATGTGGGGGACGGCGCGGTCCAGGATGGTATAGGACGCATAGTCCAGATACCATTCCTTGAACATGCCGGAGAGTTTGAACTTCCGGCTGTCGCTGGTGAGGAGTTTATCGAACTTCCCACTGGCAACGGCGTCTTCGCCCAATTCTTCTTCCTGACCTTCGATTTCTTCCCAATCTTCTGCCATAAATAATCCTTTTTGTCATGACCGGCGGGACCGGTCATCTTTAAAATTCATAACCAAATCGGCGCAGTTCCTTTCGGTTCTCGCGCCAGTCGGGGTCCACCTTCACGAAGGTGGAGAGGAAGACTTTCTTCTGGAAGAAGTCTTCCATTTCCAGGCGGGCCTCGGTGCCCACTTTCTTGAGCATGGAGCCGCCTTTGCCGATGATGATGCCCTTCTGGGACTCGCGCATCACGTAAATGACGGCGCTAATCTCATACCGCTCCTCACCTTCGTGGAACTCCTCGATCTCTACCTGACAGCTGTAGGGGATTTCCTCGCTGTAGTTCAGGAAGATCTTCTCGCGGATAATTTCCGAGGCGAAGAAGCGCAGGTTCTTGTCCGTGAACTGGTCTTTGTCGAACCAGGCGGGAGCCTCCGGAAGCCGGCTGGAAACCGCCTCCAGGATGCTCTCCAGATTGAATTTCTCTTGGGCCGATGCAGGGATGATCTCTGCCTTCGGCAGCTGCTCGTGCCACCAGTTCATGAGTTCCACCACCTTCTCCTGGGAGGAGAGGTCAATCTTGTTGATGACCACCACCACGGGGCACTCCACCTTGCGGAGCTTCTCGATGTAGGCTTCGTTCTTGTCCCCCTTCTCGACGGTGTCCGTCACGTACAGGATGATATCGGCATCCCCTATGGCGGTGTCCACGAAGGCCAGCATATTCTCCTGCAGCCGATAGTTGGGCTTGAGGATGCCGGGCGTGTCGGAGTAGACTATCTGGTAGTCTTCCCCGCTTACGATTCCCATGATGCGGTGCCGGGTGGTCTGGGCTTTGGCCGTCACGATGGACAGCTTTTCCCCCACCAGGGCGTTCATCAGCGTGGACTTTCCCACATTGGGGTTGCCGATGATATTGACAAAACCTGCTCTGTGTGCCATTATACGTATGCTCCCATCTTGAGGATGTTCACTTCACCTTCCGTGAGGTAACGCCAGTCGCTCTTCTTCAGGCCTTTCTTGGTGAGGCCGGCGAAGTACACGCGGTCCAGGGCGCGGACCTCGTAACCCAGGCTCTCGAAGATGCGGCGGACGATGCGGTTCTTGCCGGAGTGGATCTCGATGCCCAGCTGACGGTGGTCGTGGGCGTCGATGAATTCGAGTTCATCGGCCGCCACCACTCCGTCGCTCAGCTCTACGCCGGCGAGGATCTTCTGCTGGTCTTCCTCGGTGAGGGGGGCGTCCAGCACTACCTGGTAAATCTTTTTCTTGTTGTAGGACGGGTGGGTGAGGCGCTCGGCCATCTCCCCGTCGTTGGTGAACATGAGTACACCGGTGGTGTTCTTGTCCAGACGGCCCACCGGGAATACGCGGGTGGGGCAGCCCTTCAGCAGATCCATCACGGTCTTTTCGGCGTGGGGATCGCTGGCGGTGGTGACATAGCCCTTGGGCTTGTTCATCACGATGTACACTTTCTCTTCGCCCTTGAGGCGCTGTCCGTTGAAGCGGACATCGTCCGTGAGGACGTTCACTTTCACACCCAGTTCGGTAACCACCTCACCGTTCACGGTGACCACACCGCTCTGGATGAGGGTATCGGCCTCGCGGCGGGAGCACACGCCGGAATTGGCGATGAACTTGTTCAGGCGTACCACCTCCTGGATTTCGGTGGGGGCGGTGTCGTCGTCGCTGTAGCGGCCGTTTACCTGGGGTTTGCGGCTCAGCATGGCCTTCATGCCTTCATCGGCCTGGCTGCGCTTGGCGTAGGGCTTGCGGGCGCCGGGCTTGTTGCCGAAGGACGGCTTGCCGTATCCGCTGCGACGGGGACGGTCCCCGTAACTCTTTTCTCCGTAAGCGGGCTTGTCTCCGTAGGACCTTTCGGTGCGGGGTCTGTCACTGTGCGGTCTTTCACCATAAGGCCTGTCGCTGTGGGGCCTGCTGCCGTAGCTGCTGCGGTGCTCGCCGTCGGGCCGATGGGAATAACCTCCCTCGGGACGGGGACCACGGCTGTTGCTGTCGCGCTGCGGACGGCCTGCGCCATAAGCGCGGCGGGGGCGGTCCTCCGAGTCAAAGCTGCGGCTGGTGCTGTAATCTACTTTTTCTGCATGGCCTTCAGAGGGCCGGCGTACGATGCGTTTTCTCGTACCTTTTTTGTTGTCTTCCATAATACACTACAAATTTGTCGACTCACGTCGGTTATATGATCTTTCTTTTGTCATTCTGAATGAAGCGAAGGATATCTACTTCAGTTTAAATATGTACGTTATAGTTCCGGTTTGCAGGGCCGGAGCATTGGCGCTTTGGTTGAAGTGGGCCTTGAGGGCGGCGCTTCGCGCGGCGTTCCACAAGGTCTTGTCCGTTACCGTGGTGCCTTCTGCACCCGGGATGGCTTCCGTCACGGTGCCATACTGGTCCACTTTTACTTGTACTACCACAATGCCTTCCACCTGGGTGGTGTAGGAGGGTTTGGGCAGCGCCCCCACCACATTACGGCCTTTCACA
This sequence comes from Bacteroidales bacterium, assembly GCA_017423025.1. GTDB lineage: Bacteria > Bacteroidota > Bacteroidia > Bacteroidales > UBA932 > Cryptobacteroides. Next base: position 20,304 of record JAFPGC010000025.1, on the reverse strand, counting down.
TGGGCATTGGCCGTGCCTTCCGTCTTGCCCTCGGGAGTATTGCCGTCAGGCTGGCCGGGCTTGAAGCCTTCCGAAGCTTCGGAGGCACTGTGCGGTGCGGTGGCTTTGTCATCTTTTTTTGCCATTCCCGGGAACGAGGCCCGCGGGTCCAGCTTGGGCTCTTCCGGTTCCGGGGTGGGGACTTCCACATCTCCGTGGGTGTCCGGAACGGTTTCGGGGGTGGTGTTGGGACGGTCGTTCACATAGGGTGACTCGGCCTTCTGCACCAGCTCCACGGGTTTGGTCACGTCTACGGTCTCTGCCTGGGGCTGCCGGCCCGTCCGGGTGGGCGTGGGCTTTACCTGCTCCTGCTCTACCTCAAACTCGATGAGGAGCGACGTGCGCTCCGGCGGCGGGGGATCCAGGTAAGTGAGACCGCTGGTGAGGAGCACCACTGCCAGCAAAGCGTGGAAAACCAACGTAATCGCCAATCCGGTCACGTTGGAGTCCTTTTCTCTCTTGAGTCTGCTTCGCTGGTAGGGCTGCATGCCTTATTCAGGTTGTGTTGCCAGAATTACTTTGTAGTGATTCCGTTTGGCAATGTTCATAATCTGGACGACTTCTCCCACAGGGACGCTCTGGTCGCTGTAGATGGAGAAGGTAGGGTCTTCTTCCGAGGAAAGGAGGCCGATGAGCTCATCCTCCACCTGCTCGTAACTGGCGGGGGTCTTGTCCCCATTCACGTGATAGGTGTAGGTGTCGTTGCCCCAGTCCTTGATGCTCACGCTCACCGTGGCCTTTGCGCTGACCTGGCCCGTGGATTTGGGCAGCAGGAGCTTGAGGGCGTTGGGATTGATGAGCGTAGAGGTTACCAGGAAGAAGATCAGGAGCAGGAACACGATGTCCGTCATACTGGACACCGAGAACTGCGCGTCTACTTTGGTATTGCGTTTAAGGGCCATAGGTTATTCCTCTTCTCCGGGTTCGTTGAGTACGATGTCGATGAATTCCAGGGTGGAGCTTTCCATCTTGTACACCAGGTCGGAAATCTGGGAAGTGAGCCAGTTGTATCCGAAGTAAGCGATGATACCTACGATAAGGCCACCCACGGTGGTGAGCATGGCGGTGTAGATACCGTCACTCAGCAGGGTGATGTCAATGTTATTGCCAGCCTTGGACATGTTGAAGAAAGCCTTCACCATACCCAGCACGGTGCCCAGGAAACCGATCATGGGAGCGCCGCCGGCGATGGAAGCCAGCAGGGGAAGTCCCTTCTCCAGGCGGGCCACCTCTACGTTGCCGCAGTTCTCGATGGCGTTCTGGATGTCGGACATGGGACGGCCCAGCCGGTGGATACCGGTTTCTACCATGCGGGCGACGGGGTTGTCGTACTTGCCGCAGAGGGTAATGGCACTCTTGGTCTTGCCCTCGTTCATGTAGTCACGGATGTCCTGCATGAAGTGGGGGTCAATCTTGGAGGCGTTCTTGATCATCCACCATTTGCGGCCGATGAGGTAAATGGCCAGGAAAGAAAGGGCCAGCAGCACCCACATGAGGGGGCCGCCCATGTTGAACATGGACCAGAGGCTGGTGCTCATCTCCGTGGGCTGGGCTACCGTTTCCGCCGCCTGGTTGATCTGCTCGGCCATGGCCTCCAGGCTGTCTGTTTGAAGAAGATGGAATAACATATAAGCTTGTTTTTTACAAAATTCTAACTAACCTGCAAAGATACAAAAAAGTGAGCAAAAATAAAGCCACTCCGCCCAATCTTAACCATAATAGGAGTTCAAATCAATTTAAGATCCGTCTTATGCAGGATCTTAACCATCACATAACCTCAAATCAAGTTAAGATCTGCACCTCACAGAATCTTAACCATCCTGAGGGCACAAATCATAGTTAAGATTTGCCGGGAGGAAGGGATGGGCCTCCGCTCCAAAGACGGAAACGGGGCTTACACCGGTCGCTTGACGGCTAAACTCCTCCTTTTACGGCCCGGCCTGGCGGCCGAGACCGTAACGTCGTCAAACAGACGCCGTCATGCAAGCACCGCTCCCTGCACAAGGCCCACGCACGGACCCGTTTCCGTCCACTTCCGCTCCGGCCCACCCCTTCCTCCCAAGAATCGGCCTTCAGGTGAGGTAGACGTCATGTCTTGATGACCATCTACCGATTATTGGGTAGGTTTTCGCTGCAAACAATGATCAAATGGATGTCGTGAGTGGTCCATGGAGTGTTTCCAATGTGGAAGCTGCTGCCTGTGGGTATGACCTGGCTAATCACCATCATGCGCTGGCCGACGCCGAAGCCTGTGCCCATATTGCCCTGAAGCTCCTTTAAAGCCGCTTCCTCATAATTAGAGCGGCAACGTCATCATCTGGACCTCGTTTTTACTTTAGCGAATGCCGATAATTGTCACTTTTTAAAATGAGCATTTGCTGAATGGCAATCTTATTCAGTTTAACCAATCTTTCGCCTTGGGGTATTCCATCATTGATTAGGACGGCATTGATATTCTCCATATTGGACAGACAAATCAGTTCATTGATAGTCGCGTAATCCCGAATATTCCCTTTCAGGTTAGGATTTGCTTCTCTCCATTGTTTTGCTGTTACCCCAAACATGGCAACATTTAAGACATCGGCCTCTTCTGCGTAAATAATACTGGCTTGAGAAGGACTAATTTCAAGGGGAACTAAGTTATGCTGAATAGCATCGGTATGAATGCGGTAATTAATCTTAGATAGTTCCCTCTTGGCCGTCCAACCCAGTAGTTTTTGCTCCTCTGTTTTAAGGCGTTGGAATTCCTTAACAAGATACAACCTGAATTCGACCGAAATCCAAGATGCGAACTCAAAAGCAATATCACTCTGGGCATATGTGCCACCATAACGTCCGGATCGAGATATGATGCCGATTGCGCTTGTATTATCGATCCATTTCGAAGGAGATAAAGTAAATGCATTGAGTCCCGCCTGTTTCCTAAACCCATCGAATTCGAGGGGGTTGAAACTTGGGTTGTAAAGCGTTTCCCAGATTCCTAAGAATTCAACAGTATCGCGGTTTCTCATCCAATTTGCTATTACGCCGTTTGGATCAGTTGTGTTTCTCAGTTTAGCGATGTCGGTGATGCAGATATAATCACTACCGTTTTTTGTCATTGTCCTGATAAGAACATCCATGACTTTTAAATTGTTTTTCATACTTTGTCCATAATCTTTTTCACAAAGATTACGGAGAAATGAGTCAACCCCAATTCTTGGCAAGGCTTGCCAAAATTTGGAAATGACAAAAAAACTCTTGGCTTGGCTGTGATACTGAGAAAAAATAAAGACATCTCTCTTGGGAAGGGATGCCTTACATTTGCAAATACATGTCATTATTAATAACAGTACAAAGGTGGTATTTTTTTTGACAAATATAGCCTCCGGGCGGCGTAGACGCCCGTGTCTCGTGAACGGGAGGGGCCCGCCGCGAAGCGGTGGGAGGGATAGCTCCGAAGGAGCGTACCGCCCGGAGGCTATATTTGTCAGATAACTTCGATATCTCCAGCGGGGATCCAGCCTTGGCGGCCGTCGCCCAGTTCGATGTTGGTGTAGGAGCCTACGTTGTCGAGAATCTTGACGCGGGTGCCTTCGTGCAGGATGAAGAGGTCCTTGGCGCTTTCGGACGAAGGGGAACTCTTGACGGAGGAGACGGGCCGCATCACGATGGCTTTGTCCTGTTGCAGGGCCTCCTGACGCTGCCACTGGGCGAAGTCCCAGCCCAGGAAGGCGAGGATGAGGCAGGCTATGCCCACGAAGAAGCCCGTGCGGCGGCGGCCCGGCGTGCTGCCCAACAGGAACAGCAGGGCCATGGCGACGGCGGCGGCCAGAAATACCAGGCACAGCGTGGCCCACGTGTTGGAAGGCAGCAGATAGCACATGGCGTGTCCCCACTGCTCGAAGAAGATCTCCGGAACCTCATCGATGCGGTCCTGCGTGAGGCTGCGGGCATAATCCAGGTTGTGGCGTACGTCGGCGTCGGACGGATCCAGCTTGAGGGCGCGCTCGTACCACAGGATGGACTGGGCAATCTCGCCGGTCTTGAAATAGGCGTTGCCCAGATTGTAATACAGTTCGCGGGACATGAGTCCGGCGCTTCTCACTTCTTCCCAGTCCCGGATGGCCGATGTGAAGTCACCTTCCGTATAGGCCGCTACTCCCGCGTTCCAGAGGGAATCGGGGTAGGATTCGGCGGCGCGGGCCTGGGTCAGCGGCAGCGCTAATAGCAGCAATATGGCCAGCACAGGGGCCTTGGAAGGGGTTTTCTTCATAGAAGCATCGATGGCGGTGATGGTAGAAACGGCTTTCTCGTAGTGGGCGTTCATGGCCTCGTGTCCGGCGTCGGGGGAGTAGCGGGCGAATTCGCAGGCGTCCAGGAGGTCCGTGAAGTCCTGCGCCACGGATTCGGGCACGCCTCCAGCCACCAGGGAGGCCGATATGTTCTCCTTGTTCTGATCGGCCATATCCATGGCCAGTTTGTCTCCGACGAAGCCGATGAGCGAGCGGTGGAGCTCCTCATAGAAGGCCGTATAAAGGTTCTTGTCCAGGAAATCCTTGGCCTGGGCCAGGCGCTTGAGGGCCTGGCGGGTAGCGCGGCGGTTGCGGGAACCTATGACATCGGCCCTTCTGGCGGCCATCTTGCGGAAGCCCAGCCAGATACCGACGCCAATGGCCAGAATGAGCAGGATGGAGATGATCCAGCCTGTGGAGTATACGAAGAATCCCTCTTCATTGCCCAGCGTGGTTTTGGTGCGGATGAAGCGGATGTCCTCTCCCAGATTCTTGACGCCCTTGCGGTCCACTACCAGGGACGAACCCTGGCCCTGATTACCGGAAGTGGCGGTGGTGGAACGGATTACGTTAAGCGGCATAACTGCCGTAGTGGCCGTATGGTATTTGCGCTGTTTGACGTCGTAGAAACTGTATTGCACGGGGCCAATCTCAAACTGCCCCGGGCTGCGCGGAATGAAGGGGAACTCGAAGGTCTTGGAACCGGAAGTTCCGCTCTTGTCGGTGTTCACGCTGGTTTTGACGTCGTAGACCTCGAAGTCCGGCGGGAAACTCACCTTGGGTGCTTCCAGCAGGGCTACATTGCCCTTACCGGAGACCGTGACTATGAGAGAAGCGGCATCGTGCGTCTTGAGGGAATCCTTGCTCAGATGCGCCTGTACCTGGAATTCTCCCACGCCGCCGCCGAAGGATGCCGGGGCACCGGCAGGCAGGGCCGATACATGGATGGTGGCGGCCTTGGTGGACACCCGCTGACGGGTGGTCACGTAGTCGCTGCCGAAGAATTCGTCAAAGATGGAACCGGAGGAACGGCGCTGCTGTACGTTAACAAGACATACGATTTCTGCCGGGTCCACGGTCTGGTCGCCGGCCTTCTGCGGAATGATGACCCAGCGGCGCAGCACGGCGCTGTTGTACATGGTTCCGTCCAGCTGTTCCCGCTGGAACTCAATGTTGGCGGGGGATTCTACTTCCTGGCTCCAGAAGCCGTTGAAGGAAGGGAAACGGGCGTTTTCAAAGCCCACCAGGTTGGCCCGGTGGTAAATCTTGAGGGTGGCGGTAATGGGCTCGCCCACCACCACGGAAGTGCGGCTCAGGCTCAGGCGCATGAAGATATCGGAACTGCCTGCCGTCGCGGTCTGGGCCGATGACTGGCTGCCGCCTTGCGAAGAACCCTGGGAAGAGCTGCCGCCGCCTTGGGCGGAAGAACCGTCGTCCACCACCTGGATGGTTACGGTCTTGGAGTGGATTTCCTCACCTTTGACCTTGGCTACGGCCGGCTTGATGGTCAGGTTGCCGGTTTTCTTGGCCTGCAGGATGTAGGTGTAGGACGTCTGGGAAGAACGGGTGGTTTTCCCGTTGATCATCTGGATGCTGGTGGAGGTACCCTTTTGGGGACCCCATACTACGGTGACGTCATCTCCGGCGTCCCACTGGAAGTCCGAGGGGGCGTTTTGTCCCTCCACTATGAACACCAGATTGAAACGCTCCGAGAGCTCTACTATGTTGTGAACTTCTACGCGAATATTGGACTGGGCCCATACGGCTACGCTGCCTATGAGGCCTATGAGTATGGCAAACAGTTTCTTCATACGCTACCAATTCTTTTCCTTCTGGCGGGACTTGAGGGCCTGGGCCTTCTTTTCGTCCACCTTTTCCTGGGTCTGCTTTTCCTTTTCCTGGATGGCCTGCAGCATCTGCTGGGCCTGCTGGGGACTTATCTGCGGCTGCTGCTGGGGCTGTTGCTGCTGGTCCTGCTTGTTATCCTGGTTCTGGTTTTGGTCTTTGTTCTGATCCTGATCCTTGTTTTGGTCCTGGTTCTGGTCCTGATTCTGATCCTGGTTCTGATCCTGGTTCTGATCTTGATTCTGGTCCTGATTATCCTGGTTTTGATCCTGATTCTGCTGGTTCTGGTCCTGGTTCTGCTGCTGCTCCTGCAGTTTGTTACGGGCATACAGGTAGTTTTCCTTGGCATCCAGGTCATCCGGGGTGCGTCGCAGGCATTCCTTGAACATGTTTACGGCCGTCTGCCAGTCTTCCTTGGCTATGGCCACGTCTCCGCGGTTGTAGTAATAATCGGCCGCAAACGGTTCTTCCGAAGCGGTGAGCTGCACGGCGTCCAGCTGTTTGGCCGATTCATCATAGTTCTCCTGGCGGTACAGGTTGTTGGCCAGGTTATAGCGGGCGGCCACCGACGAGGTGTCCAGCATGATGGCCTTGCGGTAGCTGATATCGGCCTTGGCGTATTCTCCCTTTTTGAATTCCCGGTTGCCGCGGCGCAGGTCCGCCTTCTGGGCGAATGCGCTTAAACAACTGAGCATCAGGATGCTTATGCAAACGAACTTTCTCATACATCAAACAATCTGCGGCGGGGTTTGCGCTCGCCAATAAGCATTTCAATCACCAGCAGAAGCAGGGCAATGCCGAAGAAGTACATATACTGCTCGTCATACTCCTCGAACACCAGGCTTCCGAATTCCTCGTCCTCCATCTTGCGGATGTCGTCGATGATGGGGTTGAGGCCGAATTCCTCGCTTCCGGCGTGGATGTAGGCACCGCCTCCGGCCTTGGCAACGGCGCGAAGAGTTTCCTCGTCCAGGCGGGTGACCACAATCTCTCCGTCCTTATCCCTCATGAGCCCTCCGTCCACGGGAATGGGCTGGCCCTCGGCCGATCCCACGCCGATGGTGTAGACCTTGATGCCCAGCTCGGCTGCCTGGCGGGCGGCCGCCACAGGGTCGTCTTCGTGGTTTTCACCGTCCGAGATGACGATGATCACGCGGCTCTTCTCGCTTTGTGCGCTGAAACTCTTGATACAGAGGTTGATGGCGTCTCCTATGGCCGTTCCCTGCACGGGGATGGACCCGGTGTCGATGCTGGAGAGGAACATCTTGGCGCTTACATAGTCGGTGGTAACCGGCAATTGCACGAAGGAGGTTCCGGCAAAGATAACCAGACCTATGCGGTCGTCCTGAAGTTTGTCCGTAAGGCGGGAGATGGACAGTTTGGCCCTCTCCAGCCGGTTGGGGGAATAATCCTGGGCCAGCATGGAATTGGAGACGTCCAGTGCCACGATAATCTCGGCTCCGCGGGAGGTATGCTCGGCCAGTTTGGCTCCGGAACGGGGCCGGGCCAGGCCGATGGCAAAAAAGGCGAAGGCCAGGCACCAGAAGGCGATTCTGACCCATCCCTTGGAGCGGGAGCGGGAAGGCATGAGGGCCTCGGTGAGTTCAGGGTCTCCGAAGGCTTTCACCCGGCGGTTGCGGAAGTAACGCAGAACGCCGTATCCCAGCAGGACTACCGGGATCAGAAGAAGCAAGTACAAGTACTTGTAGTCGGCAAAAATGAGCATTACGGCAACCTCCTCAAAACGGCGCTCAGCAGCAGTTCCAGCAGCAGGCAGGCCAGGGCCGCAAGCGCATAATTCTTAAACAGATCCTTATATACAGGGAAAGAATCCACCGAAGTGCGGGTCTTTTCCATCTGGCCGATTTCGGCGTAGATTTCACTCAGCTTGGTATTGTCCGTGGCGCGGAAGTATCGGCCTCCCGTGCCGTCGGCAATGCTCTTGAGCAGGGGCTCGTCAATCTCCACGGGGATGTTGCGGAGTTCAATGCCCCAGGGCGTCTGCACCGGATAAGGGGCCGTTCCGTTGGCGCCCACGCCAATGGTGTAGACGCGGATGCCGTAGGTCTTGGCAATCTCGGTGGCCATGCCGGGGTCAATCTCTCCCATATTGTTCACACCGTCGGTGAGCAGGATGACCACGCGGCTTTTGGCATCGGAGTCTTTCATGCGGGCCACGGCGGTAGCCAGGCCATTACCGATGGCCGTACCGTCCTCTATGAGGTCCGTCTGCACGTCCTTCATCAGATTGATGAGGGTGGCGCGGTCCGTGGTGAGCGGGCACTGGGTGTAGCTTTCTCCGGCAAACACCACGATACCCATGCGGTCGCTGGGCCGCTGGGCTATGAACTCGATGGCTATGTTCTTGGCGGCGCTCAGGCGGTCCGGGTCAAAGTCCCGGGCCAGCATACTGGTACTCACGTCCATGGCAAAGATGATATCGATGCCTTCGGTATCAATCTTTTCCACCTGAGAGGAAGAGCGCGGCCGGGCAATGGCTACAATGATAAGGCAGAGGGCGGCAATGCGCAGTACAAAGGGAATGTGCCTCACCAGTTCCATGACCGAGCGGCCTCCCGATGTCCAGGCATCCAGCTTGGATACCCGCATGTGAGGCCTGCGGTCCAGCAGTTCAATATAGAGATACCTCCCCACCAGCAGGATGGGGATGATGAGAAGGAAAAGCAGTTTCGGATACTCAAAGAACATACACTAAACCTCCTCTGTTTGCGTTTCCTCCTCCAGTTCGGCCTGGTACGTGGCGGTCACGAAATGCACGGCCTGGGGCAGGACGGTGGCGTTCTCCTCGTCCGTGGCGGTGAACTTGGCGAATTTGACAAAATCGGCCCTTTCGAAGAGGGACTTCATTTCTTCATACAGGTCCTTGGGGATGTCGCTTCCCTGGAGGCCTTCGAAGATTTCCGCCGTAGTCATTTCCATGGCGCCTACGCCGTAACGCGAGACGATGTATTCCCGCAGGGCGTCCGTGACGCCGGAATAGAAGACTTTCTGGTTCTCGGGCTTCCAGAACCTGTCTCCGCGATATTTGTCCAGTTTGCGCAGGGCGCGGATGTGGGCGGGCTCGGCCTGCTCTTTCTCCTGGGCGGCTTTGCGCCGGTTCCGGATAAAGTAATAGAGGAAAATGATAAGGCCGATGGCAGCCAGGGTGCCCAGCAGCCAGGGCAGAATCTCGCGGAAGGTATAGGGGAACTTGACCTGCGGCTTGATGTCATGGGGCTGGAAGGTCTCCATGTCAATGGGCAGTTCCTTTACCTCAATGGGTTCTTCGGGAGCCTTGAACACCAGGGTGTCTCCATTTACCAGCGCAGGAATGTCCGGCAGCTGGTAATTGCCGCCGTCAAAGGCCGTGAGGACAATGGAAGCCCGGATGTTATACCGGGCGGGCGTTTCCTTTTTCTTGCTCACCCTAGTGGAATCCAGTTGCCAGTCTCCCAGAATTTCCAGGGGGCTGTCTTTCTCCGGTTTGAGTTCCGGAAGGGCCAGCGGAGTGCCCTCGGTGATATTTTCCAGGGTTATCCCATAGCGGAACTGGTCGGCGATGAGCACGGAATCCCGCTTCTGGAGAGGCTCCAGGAAAGTTTGGCCGGCGTCTTTCCGCAGACCTTGGGCCCCCAGGGGGAGCGCCGCCGCAAGCAGAGCAGCCGATATGATCAGTCTCAATTTCATCTTCTGTGGAATAAGGAAAGCAGCCCGCGTACGTAATCTTCCTGGGTGGCGATGTCCACGTGGTCCACCTGGTAACGCAGCATGAGGCGGTCGGCCGCCTGGGTGCTGGTGCGGAACCACTGTTCATAGGAATGGCGCACGGAGGCCGATGCGGTATTGATCCAGCGGGAGGCGCCGTTTTCGGCGTCTTTGGCATGCACCAGGCCCACATTGGGGATGCTCTTCTCGCGGGGGTCCGTGACGCGGATCACCGACACGTCGTGCCGGTTCACGGCCACCTTCAAGGCATCCTCGTAGCGCGGGGTTCCATCGGCCTCCACATCCAGCATGTCGCTGAGTACGAAGGCGGTGCACTTTTTCTTGATGGCATTGGTGAGGTACCGCAAAGCCTCTCCAATGTCCGTTCCGTTGGCGGTGGGTTCGTATTCCAGGATTTCCCGGATGATGTGCAGGAAATGGGTGCGGCCCTTTCCCGGCGGGATGAACTTCTCCACGTGGTCGCTGAAAAGGATGCAGCCCACCTTGTCGTTGTTGAGGATGGCGCTGAAGGCCAGGGTGGCGGCTATCTCCGCAATCTGTTCCCGCTTGGTCTTGACCGCCGTTCCGAACAGTCCGGAACGGGAAATGTCCACCAGCAGAACCACGGTGAGTTCGCGCTCTTCCTCGAACACCTTCACATACGGCGCGCTCATGCGGGCCGTCACGTTCCAGTCCATGTTGCGCACATCGTCCCCCCACTGATATTCGCGTACCTCGCTGAAGGCCATACCGCGTCCCTTGAACGCAGAATGGTACTCTCCCGCGAAGACCTGATGGCTCAGAGCCTTCGTGCGAATTTCAATCTTACGAACCTTCTTTATTAATTCTTCAGGTGTCATACGTTGAATCGAAGTTCCTCACAAGCCGCTCTGCAGAGCGGCCGGCCGGAGGCCGCGGGGGATAATAGGGGGCAGAGCCCCCTCAAATAAAGGTTGTGCGTGGACTTGTGCTACGGTACGATTACGGCGTTGATGATCTTCTCAACAATCTGCTCGGGCGTCACGTTCTCCGCCTCGGCTTCATAGGTAAGGCCGATACGATGGCGCAGGACCTCGTTGCAGACGGCACGCACATCCTCGGGAATCACGTAGCCGCGGCGCTTGATGAAGGCATAGGCCTTGGCGGCCATGGCCAGGGAGATGCTGGCACGCGGGGAGGAACCGTAGGAAATGAAGTTCTCCAGCTCCTTGAGGCCGTATTCGGCCGGGGTACGGGTTGCGTACACGATGTCCACGATGTAGCGCTCGATCTTCTCGTCCATATAGACGTCACGCACCACCTCGCGGGCGCGGACGATGTCTTCCGGTTTGATCACGGCCTGGGCCTTGGGGAAGACTCCGGTGTTGTTCATGCGGATAATCTGGCGCTCCTCATCCTTCTTGGGATAGGACACCACCACCTTGAGCATGAAACGGTCTACCTGGGCCTCGGGCAGGGGATAGGTGCCCTCCTGCTCGATGGGGTTCTGGGTAGCCATCACCAGGAAGGGCTCCGGCAGTTTGTAGGTGTTGTCGCCTATGGTTACCTGGTGCTCCTGCATGGCTTCCAGCAGGGCACTCTGTACTTTTGCCGGGGAACGGTTGATTTCATCGGCCAGTACGAAGTTGGCGAAGATGGGGCCTTTGTGAACTTCGAAACTCTCCTTCTTCTGGGAATAGACCAGGGTACCCACCACATCGGCCGGGAGGAGGTCCGGAGTGAACTGGATGCGGCTGAACTTGGCATCTACGGCCTGGGACAGCGTGTTGATGGCCAGGGTTTTGGCAAGACCAGGGACACCTTCCAGCAGAATATGGCCGCCGCTCAGCAGGCCGATGAGAAGATTGTCCACCAGGTGCTTCTGTCCCACAATGACCTTACCCATTTCCAGGGTAAGAAGATCTACAAACTGGCTTTCTTTCTGAATGCGCTCGTTTAATTCCCGAATGTTAACGGATTCCATATGCTAATAAACTTTTACTTTAAATCAACCAATATGCATAGGCCCTCGCACAATAATCTTTTCACGTTACCCCTCCCCGAACCCCCCTCCCTCGGGGAGGGGACTTAGTCGGCTTTTCGCCTCCATTTATTTTTTGTACATTTGCATATGCGTTATTTCCTTTGCCTCTCTTATGACGGTTCGGCTTTCTGCGGCTGGCAGATCCAGCCCAGCGCCCCTTCCGTTCAGCAGTGTCTGGAAAGTACCCTTTCCCGCCTGCTGGGCCGCCCCGTAGCTGTTACGGGAGCCGGCCGTACGGACACCGCCGTAAATGCCGCCAATTACATGGCTCACTTCGATTGGGACGGCATTTTACCCTTTGAGGCATCCGACTTTACCTACAAATTAAATGCCATGTTGCCCCGCGAAGTGGTGGTTCATTCGGTATCGGAAGTGGCCGATGATTTGCACGCCCGCTTCAGCGCCAAACGCAGGGAGTATACCTACTTCATCCATAGGCAGAAAGACCCCTTCTTGCGGGCCTTTTCCTGGCAATGCGGCTACCCCCATCTGGACTTCGAGGCCATGAACCAGGCCTGCCAATATCTCCTGGGAACCCACGATTTCTCCTGCTTCGAGAAAACCGGAACTGACAACAAAACCTCCATCTGCACCGTTTACGACGCCTTTTGGAAGCCCTACACCCCTTCTCATATCCAAATAATGAGTAAGTTGGAAGGGGGAAGTACGCTCCCGTGGGGCTGGAGCGAAGCGGAGGCGGGTTCAGCGGCAATACCTTCTGGAGACTACCCTTATTGGTATTTCAGGATTGCTGCAGATCGTTTTCTGCGGAACATGGTCCGGGCCACCGTGGGGACCCTCATCGAAGTGGGCCGCGGCAAGCACGAGCCCGAGTGGGTGGCAGAGCTAATCAAAAACGGATCCCGCGGCGACGCCGGGGAATCCGTTCCTGGAAATGCTCTGTTTCTGAATAAAGTTCAGTACTAATATCTGTTGAGCGGCCTTCCTGCCGTCATCATGTGCACCTTGCGCTTGACCTCGTCCAGCACCTGCTGGTGGGCGGCGAGCTCGGTGTTCTGGGCCTCGGTGGGTTCCTTGGCGGTAAGGGCTTCGAAATGCTCATTGGCCGATGCCAGCACGGCATCAATCAGTTCCACGATGGCCAGCATATCCTTCTCCTCGAAACCGCGGGAAGTGATGGCCGGCGTACCCACGCGGAGACCGCTGGTGGCGAAGGGGCTGCGGCTGTCGAAGGGCACCATGTTCTTGTTAATGGTGATATCGGCCCTGACGAGCTCTTTCTCTGCCACGCGGCCGGTGAGGGCCGGGAACTTGGTGCGGAGGTCGATGAGCATGAGGTGATTGTCCGTGCCTCCGGAAATGATCTTGTAGTTCTTGTCAATGAAGGCCTGGCACATGGCGGCGGCATTGGCCACCACCTGCTTCTGGTACTCTACATATTCGGGCTGGGAAGCCTCGAAGAAAGCCACGGCCTTGGCGGCGATCACGTGCTCCAGCGGACCGCCCTGGATGCCCGGGAATACGCTGGAATTGAGGATGGCGCTCATCTTCTTGACCTCGCCCTTCGGGGTGGTAAGCCCCCAGGGGTTGTCGAAGTCCTTGCCCATGAGGATGATACCGCCACGGGGACCGCGGAGGGTCTTGTGGGTGGTGGAGGTAACAATGTGGGCGTATTTGACCGGGTTCTTGAGCAGACCGGCGGCGATGAGGCCGGCGGTGTGGGCCATATCGATCCAGAGGATGGCTCCCACCTTGTCGGCGATGGCGCGCATGCGCTCGTAGTCCCATTCACGGGAATAGGCCGATGCGCCTCCGATGATGAGCTTGGGCTTGCATTCGAGGGCCTTGCGCTCCATCTCGTCGTAGTCTACCCGGCCGGTTTCGGGGTTCAGACCATAAGCTACGGGGTGGTACAGCAGACCACTGGCGTTGACGGGAGAACCGTGGGTAAGGTGACCGCCCATGGAGAGGTCCAGACCCATGAAAGTGTCGCCGGGCTTGAGGATGGCCATGGTGACGGCCATGTTGGCCTGGGCGCCGGAGTGCGGCTGCACATTGGCGTATTCCGCTTCAAAGAGGGCGCAGAGCCGGTCGATGGCCAGCTGCTCAATCTGGTCCACAATCTCGCAACCGCCGTAATAGCGCTTGCCGGGATAGCCTTCCGCATACTTGTTGGTGCACACGGAGCCCATGGCTGCGAGGACCTGCTCGGAAACATAGTTTTCGGAAGCAATCAGTTCCAGGCCGGAAGACTGGCGTTCCTGCTCCTTCTTGATAAGGTCAAATACTTGAAGATCGTTTTTCATAAAAAATACTTTACGTTTCCTTCTCCCGAAACCCCTCTCCTCGAGGGAGGAGACAGAATAAGGAAGTACAAATATACGCTTTTTTGTTGGAAAAGCCTTACATTTGTGCCGGCATGTCACACTTCCTGGTGAAATACAGAAAATGGCTTTTCGCCCTGATGGCTATCCTGGTGGTAGTCTGTGCGCTCATGGTCCCCAGGATCAATATCAACACGGACATGACCGTGTACCTGCCGGACAGTTATCCCATGAAACAGGGCCTGGACGTCATGCAGGAAGACCTTCCCGCCCTGGAGGGACGTCTGCAGGAATTCGGGACCTTGTTCGCCAACGGCGACGACCTTATGCCCACAGACCTGCCCCGCATCCTGGCCATCGGCGTTGCCATGCTCTTCCTGGTTTTGCTGGTGATGTGCTCCTCCGTAATGGAGGTGGGGCTGTTCCTGATAACCACGGGATTCTCCGTGGTCCTGAATATGGGAACCAATGCGCTTCTGCCCAGTGTTTCCATGATGACCAACATGCTCTCGCCGGTGCTGCAGATGGTGCTGTCCATGGACTACTGCATCATCCTGATGAACGGCTATCGGCAGGAAAAGGCCCTGGGCAAAGACAAGGAATCGGCCATGGAAGGGGCCATCCGGGGAGGTGCATCCTCCATCCTGAGCAGCGCTTTCACCACCATCGTGAGCCTGATGATGCTCTGCTTCATCAAACTCAAGATAGGGGCCGATCTGGGCATCGTCCTCTCCAAGGGCGTCGCCTTTTCGCTCCTGTGCAATTTCATGGTGCTGCCCTTCCTTATCCTGGCCGGAGACCGGGCGGTGGAAGCCACCCGTAAAAAGGTGCCGAAGCTTCCTTTCGGCCCCATTGCCCGTTTCCAGCATCGCTTCCGCTATCCCTTGCTGGTGCTGTTCATCGCCGTATTTGTGGGCTTTACCTTTCTGAAGCGTCAGACCGTCCTTTCCTTTGCCCCTCAGTGGGACAGCGCCGCATCGGCCCAGAAAGAAAGTACGGACAACGCCCAGCTGCTGCTTTATTCCAATGCCGATGAAGACGCCGTCACGCACCTGATGGACACCCTGATCACCGTGCCTGGCGTAATCCGGACGCTGAGCTACCCTTCGCTGGTGCTTAGGCCCCGGACAGCTTCTGAAATGCAGGCCCTTTTCAGCGAGTTTGCTCCGGAAGAGGCGACGGCCTTGCCGGGAGATATGCTCTCCCTGGTCTACTACGCCCGTTTCCATCCCCAGCGCAACGAGCGCCTGAGTTTCCAGGAAATGATGGAACTGGTGGAAGAACTGTCGGCCCAGGGGCTGGTGCCGGAAGGGTTTGACCCAGAAGCCCTTATGCCGGTTCCTGAACCTTCCCTGGAGGAAGAGCCGGAAAGCCCGTTAACTCGGGACACGGAAACCGCTCTTCCAGTGCCCGAGGAGCCCCAAATTGACAGCACGGACACGGGAGCCCTCCTTCCGGTGCCCGAAGAGGTGAGAATGGACAGCGCGGACACGGAAACCGCTCTTCCGGTGTCCGAACCGGCGCCCGAACTTTCGCCCGAACCGGACGGGCAACTCACTTACGAGGATCTTACCCAGCCCCGCACAGCCCAGGAAATGGCAGTCTTCCTGGGACAGGATCCCGGGCAGATGAATATGCTCTACCGTCTGGCCGGCCGGCGCGGCAAGACCATGAGCCTGGTGGAGATGCTCTCCTATGTGCGGGAGAAAATCCTTCCCAACCGCCGCTATTCTGCGTTCATCCCGAAGGAGTCCAAGGCGCAGCTGGAAAAGATGGGGCCGCAGGTAGACTCCATCCTGGCCGCCGGACCGCGCCTGACAGCACAGGCCGATACCGTAGCTCCGGTCCCCGTGGAGGTAATTCCGGTCCAGGCCGATACGGTAGTGCCGGCCCCGGTCGTTGCCCACCCCGTGACCATAGCCGAACCCGAACCTGTCCTCGAAGAAGAGGCTCCACCCACGCCCATGGAGATTCTGGCCGAGATGGCCTTCTCTTCCATGCGGTACTCATCGGCCCGCATCTATTCGGCCTTGAAAGCCGCCGGGGTCTCCGTCTCCAAGGACCAACTGGACCTGCTGTTCCTCTATTCCGGGGCCCAGAAAGGGGCCGATCCGTCCTGGAAAATGTCGGCTGGCGAACTGCTGGATTTTGTGGCCGATACCTTGCTGGCCAATCCTACCTTGAGCGCCTTCGTGCCCGACAGTTCCCGCTCCCTCATCACCGAAGCCCGCGAAGAACTCCTTCTGGGCCTGGGCCAGTTGAAGGGACAGAACTATTCCGGCGCCGTGGTGCTGAACAGCCTTCCGGTGGAAGGAGACAGCACCAGCGTCATGATTGAACAATGCCGGAGCCTGGCCGATGCCAGCCTCCCCGGCCCCCATTACTGGATAGGCGAGGCCGAAATGTATCAGGAACTCCAGGAAGGCTTCCCCTCCGAGCTCCTGCTCCTGACCCTTCTGACCGTCCTGTCCATCTTCCTGATCGTGGCCGTCAACTTCCGCTCCGTGTTCATTCCCATCCCGCTCATCCTCACCATCCTTTCGGGCGTGTATGTGAACATCTGGGCCAGCGGCGTAGGGGGCAACACCATGTATTACCTGTCCTACCTTATCATCCAGGGCATCCTGATGGGCGCCACCATAGACTATACCATCCTCTTTACACACTATTACCTGGAGTATCGCGGGAAGGCCGATATCCCTTCGGCCCTCTCCAAGGCCTACCAGGATTCCTCGCACTCCATCCTTACCTCCGGACTCATCCTTACCATCGTACCTTTCGTGATGCACATCATCATGAAGGATCCCATGATCTCCGCCATCCTCCGGAGCCTGTCCATCGGCGCTTTTGCCGTGCTGATCCTCATCCTCTTCGTGCTGCCCGGCGTGCTGGCTGCCCTGGATCCGCTGCTCGTGAGCCGTCGGAGCCATTAGTCCATGTGACGGTTTTTTTATACCTTTGCACCCGCTATGAAAATACTTTTTGTAATCAATAACTATTATATTCCGGGTAACGGGATATCGGCATCGGCCCGCCGCACCGTGGCAGCCCTGAAAGCCATTGGTGAAGACGTACGCATCCTGGCCGGTCCCAATCCGGACCCCAAGGGTCCTCAGCCCGATTTTCCGCTGAAAGAATTCAAATTTCCCATCTTCCAGCCCATCATTGAATCCAGCGGCTTCTCCTATGCCGACGGAGACATGAAGGTGATAGAGGAAGCGGTCCGCTGGGCCGATGTAGTACACCTGGAGGAAACCTTCGTGCTGCAGTGGAAAGCTATCAAGGCGGCCAAAAAAATGGGCAAACCCCTTACGGCCACTTTCCATATGTTCCCCGAGAACCTGATTTATTCGCTGGGAATTGGTCCGCTCCGCAACTGGAAGTGGATCAACCGTACCCTCCTCAAGGCCTGGAGGAAACATATCTATAACGAATGCTCTTTTGTGCAGAGCCCCACCGAAACGGTGCTGGACCGCCTGCGCCGGTATCACTTCAAAGCCAAGCTGGGGGTCATTTCCAACGGCATCATCCCGGACAAGTGCCTACGGCCGCAGACGCCCCCGGAAAGCTATCTGGATCCGGAGCGCGTCTTTGACATCCTCTACATTGGCCGGCTTTCCCATGAGAAAGACCAGCCCACGCTGATGGAAGCCATGCGTTACAGCAAATACGCCAAACGCATCCGCCTGCATTTTGCCGGCAATGGCCCCCAGGGCAAGCGTTACAAGAAATTGGCAAAGAAACTGTATCAGGAAGGCGTGCTTGCCTATGAGCCCGTCTTCAGCTTCAACACCCGGGACGAACTCCGCCAGATGGCCGCCAAGGCCGACCTGTGCCCCCACTGCGCCCCCATCGAGGTAGAAGGCCTTTCCATCATGGAAGCCATGCAGCAGGGTGCCTGCCCCATCATCGCCGTCAGCCCGTACAGCGGTACTTCCCAGTTTGCCCTGGACCGCCACTGCAAGTTCCCTGCCCAGAACCCCGAGGCCCTGGCCGAACGCATAGATTTCTGGCTGGATCATCCCCAGGAGCGCTGGGAGATGGGCCTTCGTCACGCCCAGTCCATGGAGCAATACGACATTGAAAAGTCGGCCATAGCTTTCCGGGACGCCCTGGCCGCCACGCTGAAATAAGAATGAAAGACCGCAAACTGCTGAACATAGAACTGGGCCGGATGTCGGCCGATGAGTACGTGCATGACCGCCCGGAGAGTGGCGTGGTGCTGGTGCTGGACAACATCCGCAGCGCCCACAACGTGGGCAGTGCCTTCCGCACGGCCGATGCCTTTGGCGTGGACAAGGTCTACCTGGGCGGCATCTGCCCGGTGCCCCCGTCCCCCGAACTGCGCAAAGTAGCCCTGGGCGCCGAGGAAGTGGTGCCCTTCGAGCACGTGCAGGACGTGGTGTCTCTGGTGAAAAAGTTGAAGGCCGATGGCTATACCGCAGTGGCGGTGGAGCAGACGGTGAACTCCGTGAAGCTGGATGCTTTCCGGCGGGATCCTTCGGCCCGTTATGCCCTGGTTTTCGGCAATGAGGTGGACGGCGTGCAGCAGGCTGTAGTGGACGCCTGCGACTTTGCCCTGGAAATTCCCCAGCAGGGAACCAAGCATTCCCTCAATGTGAGCGTTTCCGTGGGGGTTGTCCTCTGGGGTATTCGAAAGTAAAAAAGCCTCCCGGCCGGGAGGCTTTTTCGTTTAGTCAAGACTGTGAATGGCCAGGCCACTTCGGAGCTTGGGCTCGAACCAGGTGGTCTTGGGCGGCATGATATTGCCGGTGTCGGCAATGTTGATGAGCTGCTGCATGGACACCGGGTACAGGGCAAAGGCCACCTTCATCTCTCCGGAATCTACGCGGCGGGAGAGTTCCCCGAGGCCGCGGATACCGCCTACGAAGTCGATGCGGTTGGAGGTGCGGAGGTCCTTGATGCCCAGGATCTTGTCCAGGACCAGATTGGAGAGGATGGTCACATCCAGGACGCCGATAGGGTCGTTGTCGTTGTAACGGCCGGGCTTGGCGGTGAGGCTGTACCACACTCCTTCGATGTACATGGAGAAGTTATGCAGGCCGCAGGGATGGTAAATCTCCGGGCCCTTGCCTTCAATCACGAAGTCTTCTTCCAGGGCCTTGAAGAAATCCTGGGTGCTGAGGCCGTTGAGGTCCTTCACCACGCGGTTGTAGTCGATGATGGCCAGGTGGCTCTCCGGGAAGCAGACAGCCATGAAATAGTTGTACTCTTCTTTCCCGGTGTGGTGGGGGTTCTGGGCTTTCTTTTCGGCCCCTACGCGGGCGGCCGCCGCGGTGCGGTGGTGACCGTCGGCCACATAGAAGGCGTCAATGTCCTTGGTGAAAATCTCCGTGATGCGGGCAATGGTGGCATCCTCTTCAATTACCCAGAAGGTGTGGGTGAAGTTGTTCTCATCCACAAACTTGTACTCGGGCTCGCCGGCAGCGGCCTTGGCCACGATGGCGTTGAGCTCGGCGTTGTCCTTGTAGGCAAAGAACACGGGCTCGATGTTGGCGTTCTGGATGCGGACGTGGACCATACGGTCGTCTTCCTTGTCCTTGCGGGTGAGTTCGTGCTTCTTGATGATGCCTTCGGCGTAGTCGTCCGTATGGGCGCAGAGCACCAGGCCGTACTGGGTACGGTCTCCCATGGTCTGGGCGTATACGTAGTACTTCTCCTTGTTGTCCTGGACCAGCCAGCCTTTGGCCTTCCAGGCTTTGAAGTTTTCGACAGCTTTGTCGTAGGTTCTCTGTTCGTGCTCTCCGGCAATGGGCTTGAAGTCAATCTCCGGCTTGGTAATGTGCAGGAGGCTCTTTTCACCGGCCATGGCCAGGGCTTCCTCGGAATTGAGGACATCGTACGGCGGGGCGGCTACCTCGGTAACCAGGTTCTTGGGCGGCCGAATAGCCGCAAAGGGTTTAACGCGTACCATACTACTTATTTACTTGGAAACGGGTATTACCGGTGGCAAAGAAGTCCACTATCTGGCGGGCCGCGGCCAGGCCGGCGTTCACATTGGCTTCGGCCGTCTGGGCGCCCATCTTCTTGGGTGTGGCGAATACACGGGGACCGAAGGCTTCCTGAAGGGCGGCATAGTTGTCCGGCATAACGTCGGCCACATATTTGAGGT
>JAFPGC010000088.1 GCA_017423025.1 Bacteroidales bacterium | reverse complement strand
TAGAAAGATAACCCTGGGTTATGCGTAAAGCGTCAAAGGCCGCCTCCTTGAAGCCGCCCTTGACCAAAAACTTTCTTTCAATTTCCTGTGCCATTACGGAACGCGGATTACATCGCCATGCTCCCGGGCCACGGTCTCTTTCCAGAGTTCGGTATAGCCGGGCTGCTCCAGGTTTCTGGGCATTCCCTCGGAGTACGGACTATGGATAAAACGGCCGCTATTGTCCTGCGGCACCACATTGCCGTCCATGAACTTCACCAGCAGTTCCACTTCCAGGTTCTGCCAGGCGGCAAACTGGTCCTTGGCGGTATGAATGCTATAGTTCGTGACATAGTTGACAATTTTGGCAAAGGGTTTGGAGGAAATCATGACGTCACGTTTGGAGTTCAGTTTCTTCTGGATCTTCACCGCCACCTGGTTGTACAGGACCACGGCCATGCTGTCCACCGAGTGGGTGCGGCGCTCCATCTGGTCATATTCGAAGGCGTCCACCCGGGCGCGCACATACGGGGCCATCAGGTTATACATCTTGTAACATGCGTTGGAGATGCGGTTGTTCAGCCAGAAGGAGGAGTAGGGAGAATAATGCAGTCGGTCTCCGTTGCCCTCCTTGAAGCACTCGGGCACCTTGGAGACGCTGGTGTAGATGGGGGTGAGGTAGGAGGTAGCGGCATCGTCGGTGCCGAACCAGAGGATGCCGCCCACCACGTCGGGGACGTAGTTGCGGGCCTGGCCCACCATCCAGAAACCGGTCTGCTGCGTGGCGATGGCGCGCTCGTTCACATAGGTCCTGCCTTCTGCCGTGAACTCCATGGGACGCCAGCGGTACGGGAGGGCGTTGCCGCCGGCTCCGATGTCCTGGGTCATATCCATGGGCGTGCCCTCGAAGTGATCCCTCATTACATCGGCCACCTCTTTTACGCCGATTTTGCGGCGGGGATAGACGAACAGGGGCATGTCGGCCTCCAGGTCGCGGCCCATGACGTAATCCAGGAAGGAGTAGGCGTCGCGGGTGACGGCATCGCCGCTATCGTCATAGAAGGAAAACCAGCCATCGGTGAGGATGTTGAAGGCGCTCCACACGCGGGCGTCGCATCCGCGGACGGTTCCGAAATCGAGGGGGGCGTAGGCTTTCTTGAAGCTGAACTCCTCGTCCGTGCCATCGAAATAGCCCTGCCGGCGGGCAAAGGTGATGACGTCGGGGGCGTAGAGGCAGTTCTCGGGATCGTTGAGGGGGAATTTGCCGATGCGGGCCTGGTTGGCGTGGGCGCAGATGGCGCCGTCGGGTACGCGGCGGGCCACCCAGACAATGCCTCTGGTGGTGTTGACGCCGTTGCGGATGTTGGAACCCTTGCCGATGAGATCCATGATCCAGGCTTCGTTCTTGTCGGCAATGGAGAAGGTCTCGCCTTCGGAGGCGTAGCCGTATTCGTTGGCCAGCTTCACAATGATGTCAATGGCTTCACGGGCTGTCCGGGCACGCTGCAGCGTAATATAAATAAGGGAGCCGTAGTCAATTCCGCCGTTTTTGTCTTCCAGCTCGGGACGGCCGCCCCAGGTGGTCTCGGTGATGATGAGCTGGAACTCATTCATGTTGCCCACGGTCTGGTACGTATGAGAAACCTGAGGAATCTGGGCCAGGGGCTTGTTGGTGTCCCAGTCGTAAATCTGGATCTTGCTGCCCTTTTTCCAGTCACGCGCGGGCTTGTAATACAGTTCGCCGTAGAGCGTATGGGAATCGGCCGCATAGGAAACCAGGACGGACCCGTCCTTGCTGGCACCCCGGCTGATGATGACATTGGTGCAGGGGCGGGCCTCCAGGGAACCCAGCAGGGCGGCGGTGGCCACAAGGACTTTCAAAAGCGATTTTCTCATGGTATTTTGGGCTTTTTCGAATTATTGCGTAATTTTGTCGGTTGAGTTCAGACTACAAAGGTATGAAAATTTATCATTTTTTGAGCGTTATGCTCGCTTTGTGCCTGTCGGTGACGATTGCCCGCGCCCAACAGCCCCAGACCCCCGAACAGAGGGAGAAACAACTGCTGGAGTATGTGGACAAGGAGGTGCAGCGCCTGAGCACCCTGCTGGAACTGGAGTACTGGCAGGAGTTTTACGTGGATTCCACCCTCACTCACGACTACAAGGCCATGAACGAGGAGATGGAAAAAATGCAAGGCGCCAAGGTAGAAAACTCGGACCTGTACATCAACGTGCAGGACAAGTGGATGCAGCAGATTGACGACACCTACAAGCGTCTGTTCACGGCCGATCAGTGGGCCAAGTACTGGAAGAGCGGAGGAAAACGCGCCCAGGAGGCCCGGGACAAGAGAAATAAAAAGAAAAAATAGGAATGAAAGAAGCGATTGAACAAATCATGAAAGAACTGGCCGACCTGAAGGCCGCCAGTCAGAAAGAGGTAGAGGAAGCCCGCATCCGCTTCCTGGGCAAGAAGGGCGAGGTGACCGCCCTCATGGAGCAGTTCCGCACCGTGGCTCCCGAACTCAAGAGAGAGTACGGCCAGAAGCTGAACGAGCTCAAGAAAGCCGCCAATGCCCGCATCGAAGAGCTGAAGTTCTCCGTAGAGGAGAGCGAGGTGGCATCGGCCCCCAAGGAAGACCTTTCCATGCCGGGAGATTCCTTCCCGCTGGGTTCCCGCCATCCCGTATCCATTGTGCGTCAGCAGATTGTGGACATTTTCCGCAAATTCGGATACGATGTGGCCGAAGGTCCGGAGATCGAGG
>JAFPGC010000087.1 GCA_017423025.1 Bacteroidales bacterium | reverse complement strand
TCAGCCGGGTCAGCATTGACGAGAGCAACCGCCTCACCAAGATGGTGCCAGACCGCCTGAGCGAGAAGAAAGAGAAGAAATACCCCTTCAACCCCAAGCTGGACGAACTGAAACCCGGTTTCAAGGTCGTGGAAGAAGAAGTGGAGGAAGAACAGGACGGCCAGATGGTCAAGGTCAAGAAGACCTTCCAGAAGGGCATGGAAGACGTGGATGTCAAGATCAACCTCAAGAACTGCTACCGCCTGGTGCCCGAGTTCATAGAAGAACTCAAGAACGGCCCGGAAATCAACAAAGAGGTGCTCCAGTACGCCCAGGCGCTGGAAGGTTGCGTCCGCCAGGTGGGCATGCACGCCTGCGCCACCATCATCGGCCGCGGAGACCTTACGGATTATCTACCCATTTGCCTGTCCAAGGATAAGGAAACGGGCGAAGACGTGCGTACCTCGCAGTTTGACGGGCATTATATTGAGGATGTGGGCATGCTCAAGATGGACTTCCTGGGCCTCATCACCCTGCAGATCATCCACAACTGCCTCAACCTCATCAAGGAGCACCACGGCGAAGACATTGATATAGAGGCCATCCCCATCGACGACAAGCCTACCCTGGAGTTGTATGGCCGGGGAGACACCACCAGCGTGTTCCAGTTTGAATCGGAAGGCATGAAACAGTGGCTGCAGCGCCTGCGGCCGGAGCGCTTCGAAGACCTCATCGCCATGAACGCCCTCTATCGGCCCGGTCCCATGGATTATATTCCGGACTTTGTGGCCCGCAAACAGGGAGAGCAGGCCATCGAGTACGACCTCCCGGAAATGGAGGAATTCCTGCAGGATACCTATGGCGTTACCGTATATCAGGAACAGGTGATGCTGCTTTCCCAGAAGCTGGCCGGCTTCACCAAAGGCGAGGCTGACAAGCTGCGCAAGGCCATGGGTAAGAAGCAGATTGACATCCTGAACTCCCTGAAAGACAAGTTCATGACGGGCGGTATGGCCAACGGGCATCCGGAGAAGGTGCTGGACAAGATTTGGAAAGACTGGGAGAAGTTTGCCCAGTATGCCTTCAACAAGTCGCACGCCACCTGCTACGCCTGGGTGAGCTATCAGACCGGCTGGCTCAAATGCCATTACCCTTCCGAGTTCTTTGCCTCCTGCCTGGACTGCGCCAAGAGCATGGAGGAAATCATCAAGATCATGGACGACTGCAAGGGCCACGGTATCAAGGTGTTAAGCCCCGATGTGAACGAGAGTTCCTCCCACTTTACCGTGAACAAGAACGGAGACGTACGCTTCGCCCTGGGCTCCATCAAGGGCTTTGGCGCCAACGTGGTGGATGCCATTATTGCCGAAAGGGAAGAGCACGGCCTGTTTACGGATATCTACGATTTTGTGCAGCGCATGGCCGGCAACGTGAACCGCAAGAGCTTCGAGAGCCTGGTGAATTCCGGCGCCTTCGATAGCCTGGGCCACAAGCGCAGCCTGTATTTCCAGCCCGGCCGCGGCGGAGAACTGTTTATAGACCAGCTGGTCCGATACGGAGAACTGTATAAGGAAGATACCCTTTCCGGCGGCGTCTCCCTCTTCGGAGACATGGAGGAAATGAAGCCCGAGCGTCCCGCCCTGCCCGAATCGGAAGGAGATATGGACATCCTGGAGATGCTCCAGAGGGAGAAGGAACTGGTGGGCATGTACCTAAGTTCCCATCCGCTGGACCGCTACCGCTTCGAGATAGACAACTTCTGCAATTGCAAAATGGCCGAAGTAAATACCTTCGTGGCCGATTGCGAAAGCAAGAAGCAGACGGCCAAGCTCTACGTGGCCGGCATCGTGACGGATTTCAAGCAGCTGACCACCAAGACGGGTAAGCCCTATTCCCGCACCATCCTGGAAGATTACAGCGGCTCCTACGAACTCACGCTCTTCGGCAAGGACCACGAGAACTTCATGCAATACATGGCGCCCCGCGCTACGCTGTTCCTGGAGGGCGTGGTGGAAGAGAAATTCTTCGTGAAGCCCGAGGAGCGTGCACAGGGAAAAACCGCGCCCTACGCCTTTAAATTGCGCAAAGTCACGCTGCTCGGCAACATTTCCGACGACATCCTCACCGGTTTCTGCATGGACATCACAACGCCCATGCTCACCCAGCAGTTCCGCAAAGACCTGGTGGCCGTGGTGAAGAAGCACAAGGGCAACATTCCCCTCACCCTCTTCCTCTACGACCCCGTCACCCGCTACCGTATCCAATTCTATTCCAAGAAGTTCCAGGTGGCCGTCACCTCCGAATTCCTGCAGGATCTCCACCGCATCGGCATAGACAAGTACGAGGTCAACCGAAAGTAACCAAAAACCGCGGCCCGGATTCGGGTCGCGGCTTTTGTATTGGCGCAGAGGCAATCTTACTTGCTCATCTTGAAGCCCAGACGGAAATTGTCGTAACCGTCGGCCAGTTTTACGATGGAACCCAGTTCAGAGGAGCTCTGGCCCAGCACGGAGGCCAGTTTCTTGATGAGGGCCATAGCCTTGTTCACCGGGAAGACCATTTTCACGTTGCCCAGGCTGGATTCCAGGGAACCGGTCATACTCAGATACTGGAATTTCTTGCCGAAAACCAGGGAAACAGTCTTTTCGCCATCTCCCACGGTGAAGGTGCCGGGGATGGACAGCTTGCCCACATTCAGGGTGAAGGTCTTCTCGTCGGCATTGAAGGTGAAGCTCATGGCGCCGGGATTGATGCCTACCTTTGAAAGGTAACCATCGGCCTTGGTTTCAATGGCCGAAGTTGCGGCCGAGCCGGCCAGGTTGGTGAGAAGCCCGCCTTCGGAGCTGGTGGCCGATACCGCTATACCATTATAAGTATAGGTGCCGTTGAGGCTGATGGGAGCGGAATAAACCACGCCGGCAGCGTTGGAAATGACATTACCCAGGCTGCCCAGCTTGTC
>JAFPGC010000086.1 GCA_017423025.1 Bacteroidales bacterium | reverse complement strand
AATTTCAGTATCTGCGAAGAAAATTGTATCTTTATAGATACTGAAAAAATGTAGCTTATGCCCCAAGCAGTAGGACACATCGCTCAGGTCGTGGGACCGGTCGTGGATGTGCATTTTAATATATCGGCCCGCAGTGCCGAGGAAGAACTCCCCCGAATAGATGATGCGCTGGTAGTCACCCGTCCCGACGGGAAGGAACTGGTGTTGGAAGTGCAGCAGCACATTGGTGAAGACACCGTGCGCTGCGTAGCCATGGACTCCACCGACGGCCTCAGCCGCGGTCTGGAGGTGAAAAACACCTGCCGGCCCATCGCCATGCCCGTGGGAACGCAAATCCGCGGCCGCGTGATGAACGTCACCGGAGAATCCATCGACGGCATGGAGGAGATGGACAAGGAGAACGCCCTTCCCATCCACCGCGAGCCCCCCAAGTTCGAAGACCTCACCACCAGCCAGGAAGTGCTGTTCACCGGCATCAAGGTCATCGACCTGCTGGAGCCCTACCTCAAGGGCGGTAAAATCGGCCTGTTTGGCGGCGCCGGCGTGGGCAAGACGGTGCTCATCAAGGAACTCATCAACAACATCGCCAAGGCGCACAACGGTTTCTCCGTATTCGCCGGCGTGGGAGAGCGTACCCGCGAAGGCAACGACCTCCTGCGGGAGATGATAGAATCCAACGTTATCCGCTACGGCGAGGCCTTCAACAAGGCCATGGAAGAGGGCCGATGGGACTTGTCCCTCGTAGATCACAAGGAACTGGAAAAGAGCCAGGTATCTATGGTCTTCGGCCAGATGAACGAACCCCCGGGAGCCCGTGCCTCCGTGGCCCTGAGCGGCCTTACCCTGGCCGAGAGCTTCCGCGATTCCGACACCGGAGAAGGCCCCCGCGACATCCTCTTCTTTATTGACAATATTTTCCGTTTCACCCAGGCCGGTTCGGAGGTCAGCGCTCTGCTGGGCCGTATGCCTTCGGCCGTGGGTTACCAGCCCACCCTGGCCACGGAAATGGGTAAGATGCAGGAGCGCATCACCTCTACCAAGAACGGTTCCATCACCTCCGTGCAGGCGGTGTATGTGCCGGCCGATGACCTCACGGACCCGGCTCCCGCCACCACCTTCACCCACCTGGATGCCACCACGGTGTTAAGCCGTAAGATCACGGCCCTGGGCATTTACCCGGCCGTGGATCCGCTGGAGAGTACCTCCCGCATCCTGGATCCCAATATCGTGGGCAAGGCCCATTACGACACCGCTCAGCGCGTGAAGCAGATTCTCCAGCGCAACCAGGAACTGCAGGACATCATTGCCATCCTGGGTATGGACGAGCTGTCCGACGAAGACAAGACCACGGTGAACCGCGCCCGCCGCGTGCAGCGCTTCCTGTCGCAGCCTTTCTTCGTGGCCGAACAGTTCACCGGTGTGCCGGGCGTGATGGTTTCCATCGAGGACACCATCAAGGGATTCAACATGATTATGGACGGAGAGGTGGACTACCTCCCCGAGCAGGCCTTCCTGAACGTAGGCACCATAGAGGATGCCATCACCAAGGGTGAGGCCATACTGGCCGCTGCCAAGTAATGGACGACATTCAGCTTCATATCCTGAGTCCCGAGGGAACGCTGGTTCAGACCGCGGTGTCACTGGTGACACTGCCGGGGCTGGTGTCACCCTTTACCGTGCTCAAGGACCACGCCGCCATGGTTACGGCCCTGGTGGAAGGGGATGTCCGATATGTAGAAGAAGACACCGAAAAGCGCCTGCACATCCGCGAAGGCTTCGTAGAAATCGGTGACAACCAGGTAAAAGTCTGCGTGGAGGTATGATGCTTCTGACCCTCATACTGGCTTTTCTGCTTCAAGGAGATACACTCGGCCTTGCAGGCCTCGGTATGACAAACGACACTTCTGTCACACCGAGCGAAGCGAGCGTGTCTCCGGACGAGGTTTCGTCTCCGGATTTTGACATGGACGAATACCTTTACGGCCATGTGATGGACGCGTATGACTGGCACATCACCACCGTGAACGGTAAGCATATCAGCGTTCCGCTGCTGATCATTGTCCACAGCAAAACAACGGGCTGGCATGTCTTTTCTTCCGGAAAACTGGCCCACGGGCACGAGTATGAGGGCTTCTATATCCTGCACGACGAAGAATCCCACAAAGACAAAGTAATGGAGCACACCCCTTCCGGTGATGTGCGTCCCTTTGATATTTCCATAACCAAGAACGTGGCAGGCCTCATGTTCAACAGCCTGGTCCTGGTTCTTCTGGTGCTTTTCGGCGTTAAGTGGTACCGCAAGCACGATGCCCGCGAAGAGGCTCCGGGCGGCTTCAGCGGCTTGTTGGAGATGCTGGTCATGATGGTGGAAAACGACATCATCAAACCTTGTATCGGCCAGGATTACAAACGGTATTCCCCGTATTTGCTCACCGCCTTTTTCTTCATCTTTGTGAACAACCTGCTGGGTATTGTTCCCTTCTTCCCGGGCGGAGCCAATATCACCGGCAACATTGCCATTACCTTTGCACTGGCCATGTGTACCTTCCTGGCGGTGAACCTTTTCGGCAACAAGCACTATTACAAAGATATTTTCTGGCCCGAGGTCCCGGCCTTCCTGAAAGTCTTTCCCCTGATGCCGCTCATCGAGATCATCGGCCTTTTTACCAAGCCCTTCTCGCTCATGGTGCGACTTTTTGCCAATATCCTGGCCGGACACATGATGCTGCTGGGCGTGGTGTCGGTGGTGTTCCTTACGGCCTCTCTGGGCCCGGCCATGAACGGCGGTCTCAGCGTCATCGCCGTACTGTTTGGCGTGTTTATGGATATCCTGGAACTGCTGGTAGCTTTCCTCCAGGCCTATATATTTACAATGCTTTCCAGTGTGTTCATCGGCCTCAGCCGGCAGCACCCGGAAGAAAAAACAGCAGAAGAGTAACTTT
>JAFPGC010000085.1 GCA_017423025.1 Bacteroidales bacterium | reverse complement strand
TGCATCCGCGTTCTGGGTGGTACCCGCCACCGTTATGCAACCATCGGCGAGACCATCGTCGTGACCGTCAAGAGCGCCATCCCCGGTGGCGACATCAAGAAGGGCACCGTTACCAAGGCTGTGGTTGTCCGCACCAAGAAGGAAATCCGTCGTCCGGACGGTTCCTATATCCGTTTCGATGAAAATGCATGCGTTCTGCTGAACGGCGCCGGCGAACTCCGCGGCACCCGTATCTTCGGCCCCGTGGCCCGCGAACTCCGCGAGAACTACATGAAAATCGTTTCCCTGGCCCCGGAAGTCCTTTAAAGAGTAGAGAGTTATGAAAAAGTTCAATATCAAGAAAGGCGATACCGTGTATGTGAATGCCGGTAACGACAAGGGCAAGACCGGAAAGGTCCTCGAGGTTCTGCGCGAGAAGGATCGCGTGATCGTAGAGGGTGTGAACATGGTGTCCAAGCACACCAAACCCAACCCGAAGAACCCTCAGGGCGGTATTGTAAAACAGGAAGCCGCTATCCATATCTCCAACGTGAACCTCATGGATGCCAATGGCAAAGCCACCAAGGTTGCTCACAAGGAAGTTGATGGAAAGAAGGTCCGCATTGCTAAAACAACCGGAGAGGAGATCAAGTAATTATGGCAAAGAAAGCAACAAAACCCGCAGAAGCCCAGGCGCTTCCTACCGGATACACCCCCGACCTCAAGAAGGTATATAAAGAGGAGATTGTTCCCGCTCTGGTAAAGCAGTTCTCCTACACCACCGTCATGCAGGTCCCCAAGCTTGTGAAAATCACCCTCAACGAAGGTGTCGGTGACGCCACCCAGGACAAGAAGCTGGTGGAAGAGGCCGCTGAGGAACTCTCCATCATTGCCGGTCAGAAGGCTGTCATCACCAACTCCCGCAAGGATATCTCCAACTTCAAGCTCCGTAAGGGCATGCCCATCGGTGCCAAGGTGACCCTCCGCGATGTCCGCATGTACGAATTCCTCGAGCGCCTCATCCGTGTGGCTCTCCCTCGTATCCGCGACTTCAACGGTATCTCCGAGAAGATGGACGGTCAGGGTAACTACACCCTCGGTATCAAGGAACAGATCATCTTCCCTGAAATCGAGATCGACAAGAACCCCCGCATCCACGGTGTCGAGATCACTTTCGTGACTACCGCCAAGACCGACGAAGAGGCTCACGCCCTTCTGAAGGCTTTCGGCCTCCCGTTCAAGAAACACAATAACTAAGATAGTAGCATGGCAAAGGAATCAATGAAAGCTCGCGAGGTTAAACGCGCGAAATTAGTTGCTAAGTACGCCGCAAAGCGCGCTGCTTTGAAAGAGGCCGGCGATTACGCCGCCCTGGACAAGCTTCCCAAGAACGCTAGCCCCGTACGTCTCCACAACCGCTGCTCCCTTACTGGTCGTCCCAAGGGTTACATGCGTGAATTCGGCCTCAGCCGTATCCAGTTCCGCGAAATGGCCTCCCAGGGCCTCATCCCGGGCGTCAAGAAGGCCAGCTGGTAGTAACCCTTTATCCCGGATTGTTCCGGGCCTAATACCTTAAATTAACAGGATATCGGGCGTAACAAATGCGCCGGTCCACAAAAAGACAAAAAAATGACTGATCCTATTGCAGATTTTCTGACCAGAATCCGTAACGCTTACAGCGCTGGCAAGAAGGTGGTTGAAATCCCCGCTTCCAACATGAAGCTGGCCATCACCAAGATTCTGTGCGAAAAAGGTTACATTCTCAGCTACAAAGTGGTTGAGGGTGCCCCTTACAACACCATCAAGATCGCTCTGAAGTATCACCCCGAGACCAAGGCTGCCGCCATCAAGAGCATTGTGCGCGTGAGCACCCCCGGTCTTCGCAAGTATGCAGACGTCGCCAACATGCCCCGCGTCCTCAATGGCCTGGGTATCGCTGTGCTGTCCACTTCCAAGGGCGTTATCACCGACAAGGAAGCCAAGGAGCTGAACGTTGGCGGTGAGGTTATTTGCTATGTTTACTAATCGAACCCAACATTATGTCAAGAATCGGTAAATTACCTGTAGTCCTTCCGGCCGGTACCAAGGCAGAGCTCCTGGACGGCAATATCGTGAAGGTGAAAGGCCCTCATGGCGAAATGTGCCAGAAGGTGGATCCGGATATCACCGTGACCATCGAGGGAAATGAAATCAAATTCACCCGCCCCAGCGATCTTCCCCGTTTCCGTTCCATGCACGGCCTGTATCGCGCCCTCGTCCACAACATGGTAGTGGGCGTCAGCGAAGGCTTCACCATCAAGCAGGAATTCGTCGGCGTAGGTTATCGCGTGGTTGCTCAGGGCCAGCTCCTGACCATGTCCTTAGGTTATTCCCACGACATCCAGATCATGCTCCCCGCCGAGGTAACCGCTGAAACCCCTCAGGTGCGCAAGGGTGAGAACCCCGTCCTCATTCTCAAGAGCGCCGATAAGCAGCTGGTGGGCCAGGTGGCCGCCAAGATCCGTTCGTTCCGCCGTCCTGAGCCGTATAAGGGCAAGGGTATCAAGTTCGTGGGCGAGCAGCTCCGTCGCAAGGCTGGTAAAACTGCTTCGGCCAAATAATTAGGAGGAAAGAATTATGGCATTGAATAGAATTGAAAGAAGAAGACGGATCCACTATCGCATCCGCAAGCATGTCAACGGTACCGCCGAGCGTCCCCGCATGGTCGTGTTCCGCTCCAACAAGCAGATCTACGTCCAGGTGGTTAACGATCTCGAGGGGAAGACCCTCGTGGCTGCCGCCTCCAATGACAAGGCCCTGGCCGCACAGACCAAGGGTAAGAACGGCCGCGAAGCTGCTGCTATCGTAGGCAAGGCCATCGCCGAGCGCGCCCTCGCCGCCGGTATTACGGCTGTCGCATTCGACCGCGGAGGTTACCTCTTCCACGGCAGAGTTAAATCTTTGGCAGACGCTGCCCGTGAAGGCGGCCTCACCTTCTAATTATTGAGACTACTATGGCAAATTCAAACGTAAAAAGAGTAAAGACCTCTGACCTTGAACTCAAGGACAGACTGGTAGCCATCAACCGTGTGACCAAGGTCACCAAGGGTGGCCGTCACTTCCGCTTCGCCGCCATCGTGGTGGTGGGAGACGAGAACGGTGTCGTAGGTTACGGTCTCGGTAA
>JAFPGC010000084.1 GCA_017423025.1 Bacteroidales bacterium | reverse complement strand
GTGGCGCTTGAGAAGGCCGGCCAGTTCGTTGTTGGGGAAGCTGGCCTGAATATAATCGTCCGGATCCCAGCCGGTTACGATGTCTACGGACTTGACGCCAGAAAGCATCTTTTCCATGTCCGGGGATTCTACCGCATACTTGAGCCGGGTGTTTTTGGTAGAAGCGGGATACTGGCCGATCTGCTCCATGCGCACGATATTGCCGTTTGTAAGGGTGGCGGACATTTTTACCCCCTTGGGGGCGGCGGTGGCGGCCTTCTTGAGGGGCTCCAGGGTGAGGTGGAGCAGGTACAGGGAAGAGCCGTCGGGGAAGCCCACCAGCTCTACGCCTGCCTGGCCGGGAATGGTGCCGAAGGTCAGGGCTTCGGCCTGGGTGGCTATATGCGTCATCCCGTTCACGCGGTAATTGGCGCGAACTTGCTGGGCCTGGAGGACGGCGCAGGTGAGCAGGGCAAAGACTAGGATTGCCAGTTTCTTCATGCGTTTGATTCTGATTTGAGTGCAAAGATAATATTTATCGGCCAAAAAATTGCTATCTTTACAAGCCTAACACAGAATTAATACCATGTATAAGTACAAGAAAGTGAATGTGGCCAGCCCGCTCGGAGATTGGAATGAGAGATATGTCCTTAGTATAGACAACCATGAGGAGATAATGGCCGCCCTGGCCGATTTTTGCAAGAAAAAGAAAATCAAGGCAGGGGATATTACCGGTATTGGAGCCATCTCCGAGGCAACTTTCCGTTTTCTGGATCCTGCCACCAAGCAGTATGTGGACAAGGTGTTTGAAGAGCAGATGGAAATCACCAATCTCACGGGCAACATCTCCAGCAAAGAAGGAGAAGTGTACCTGCACGTACATCTTACCTGCAGCCGGAGAGATTACACCTGCGTAGGCGGTCATTTGCTCAAGGCGCGCATCAACGGAGCCTGCGAGCTGCTGGTCACGGACTTCGGCCTTACCTCCGTTGGCCGCAGGTTTGATCCCGAGACCGGACTAAATTTATACGACTTTTAGCAAAAAGTAGTATCTTTGTACGAATGTACATTTTTTTCAATCAAATATGACTGCAGTGAAAAGAAGTTTAACAGCGATTTGCGCTGGCCTTTTTCTGGTAGCCGGCATGGCCTGGGCACAGAGTACCATGACCGATGAACAGGTCCTCGAATATGTCCAGCAGGGCATGGCTTCCGGTAAGAGCCGGGACGAAATGGTGACCGAATTGAGCCTTCGCGGTGTTAACCGGGCTCAGGCCCAGAGGGTATACGCCTTGTATCAACAGCGCCAGGGCGCTGCCGAGGCCAAGAGCGTAATCCAGGATCAGAGCCGTCAGCACTCGGTGAATGCCGTGGGTGACGAAGTTTCGGCTTCCAGCGAGCTTGTCGCTGCCGGAGAAATGAAGGTCTTCGGTCGCGATATATTCCGGAACCGGGCCATGAACTTTGCCCCCAGTGAGAACATGGCGACGCCCCGCAACTATCGACTGGGCCCCGGAGATGAGATTATCATCGATATCTTCGGCCACAACCAGGCCACCCTCCGTCAGACCATCTCTCCCGAGGGAAATATCAACGTAGATGTGCTGGGCCCGCTTTACCTGAGCGGAAAAACCATCGATGAGGCCAATGCCTATCTGAAAAAACGCCTGTCTTCCATCTATGGTGGTCTGGGCCATTCCGGTACCGAGATGATCCTTAGCTTGGGCCAGATCCGTTCCATCCAGATCAATATTATGGGCGAAGTGACCAGCCCCGGCACCTATGTGCTTTCCGGCTTTGCCACAACCTTCCATGCTCTCTACCGTGCCGGTGGCGTCAAGGAGCCCGGAACCCTGCGTAACATCCGCGTGATCAGGGGAGACAAGGTGGTCGCTACCATCGACGTTTACGAATTCATCATGAAGGGGACCATGACTTCTGACATCCGTCTGGAAGAAGGAGACGTAATCCTGGTTTCCACGTATAAGGATATCGTTCAGCTGGAAGGTGCTGTCAAGCGCCCGATGTTCTTTGAAATCAAGCAAGGGGAAACCGTGGCCGATGTGCTGGAATATGCCGGCGGATTTACCATGGATGCCAATGAGAAGCAGGTGACCGTCTTCCATCAGGAAGGAACGGTCCTGGAGGTCCGCAGCGTTCCGGAAACCGAATTCGGCACGTTCCGTCTTCAGAATGCCGACCGCATCGAGGTGGGTGTACGCCAGGCCCGTTATAAGAACCGTACGTCCATTATCGGCGCCGTCTTCTTCCCGGGCACTTACGAGCTGGACGATGCCCGCACCCTGAAGGGTCTGGTGCAGAAGGCCGGTGGCCTGTTGCCGGAAGCCTTCACGGACCGCGTAGTTATCTATCGTGAGCACCAGGACAAGACCCAGGAGGTAATCTCCCAGAACCTTACCGAGATTATAGCCGGTACCAAGCCCGACTTCGTGCTCATGAACAACGACGAGTTGTTTATCGCCAGCAAGGAAGACCTCAAGGACCGTGGTACCATGAACATCAGCGGTATGGTGAAGAAGCCCGGCGTCTATCCCTTTGCCGAGAATACTACCATTGAAGACTTCATCATCATGGCTGGCGGTCTGCAGGACGGTGCTTCCACTTCCCGTGTGGACGTCACCCGCCGCAAGAAAGACGCCGATGGCGTGGTGGCCACCAGTGACATCGGTGAATTGTATTCCTTCTCCCTCAAGGACGGCCTGGTGGCCGACGGAGAGCGTGGCTTTGTGCTGGAACCTTACGATGAGGTGATGGTTCACCAGAGTCCTTCCTACAATGCACAGCGTCACTTCGTGGTGAGCGGTGAAGTGAACTTCCCCGGACAGTACACCATTACCAGCCGTGAAGAACGCGTCTCCGACCTGATTGAGAAAGCCGGCGGCCTTACGGACTATGCCTATATCAAGGGTGCCCGTCTGGTACGCGAAGCTACTGCTGAGGAAATTACCCAGGCCCGTGAGCTGGGTCAGCTCCTGGTGAAACAGATTGACAGTACCGCTGCTCTTAACATGGAACGCAATACGCTCAAGACCGGAACCCGTCACTATAGTATTTCCCTTAATCTGGAGGACGCCTTGAGCAATCCCGGAGGTCCTTCCGATGTGGTTCTGAGAGAAAATGACCGTCTGGAGATTCCCGTGCAGTCCAATGTCGTGCGTGTCTTTGGTGCCGTGATGTATCCTACTGCCGTAACGTGGAATGCCAAGATGACGGTGGCCGATTACATCGATGCCGCCGGCGGTTATTCCCAGAATGCCCGTAGGTCCAAGAAATATTTGGTGTCCATGGGCGGACGC
>JAFPGC010000083.1 GCA_017423025.1 Bacteroidales bacterium | reverse complement strand
GCGGGGCGTGCGTACGGCCGTCAGAGGGCTGATACGTCATTTTCTCGTGGCACCAGTGGTTCACTTCCAGGATGGCGTCCTTCATGGAAAGCTTTTCCACGCGGGGCTTGAGCTCGTCATAAAAGACCAGCCGGGCGCTGTCCAGGTCTTCGTTGTTGGTGCGCAGCGGCAGCACAAAGTGGCGGAATTCGCGCTCCGGCACCTTCCAGGGCAATTCCTCGCGCGCCTGGAAAGACTTGCGCACATTGGCCAGGTAAAACTCGGCCGGGTAGTCCGTCACATCGGCCAGCGGCATATAGGCATACAGGAATTGCAGCGCTTCGCGCTCCTGGGCCGATATTCCCTCCGGCAGCGTCATAAAGGGCTTCAGGGCACCGTCATAGGCCTGCATGCGCAGGGTATAATCCTCGAGGTCGCCCTGTCCGCAGGCCGTCAGTGCCAGCAGACAAGCTAAGGCTCCGAATAACAGTCTTTTCATACTTTTTGGGTTTATCTTACAAAGATAAGAAAAACTTGCGTGGAAAAAATTCCCCCGGGCCGATAAAGCCTGGGGGAAAAATTAATATTCAGCAGTTTGCGCCCGCGGGAAGCTTACTTCTCGGCGGCTTCTACAGCTTTGAAATAGCGATAGCTGCTTACCTTCACCTCGCCGATGGAATCCTCGTCGCAGACGATGGTTCCGGCGGGATGGTTCTGTAGTCCGCTCAGGGTGCAATAGTGGCTCATGGGGCCTTCGATGGCGGCCTGGAGGGCGCGTGCCTTCTTGCTGCCGAAAGCCAGGATAAGCACTTCCTTGGAATCCAGGACGGTGCCCACGCCCACGGTCATGGCCTGCTTGGGCACGGCGTTCGGGTCTCCGCCGAAGAAGCGGCTGTTCACTTCCAGCGTATCCTGGGTCAGGGTTACCACGCGGGTGCGGCTGCTCAGGGAAGAGAAGGGCTCGTTGAAGGCAATGTGGCCGTCTTCGCCCACGCCGCCCAGGAACAGGTCGATGCCGCCGGCTGCCACAATGGCTTTCTCATAAGCGGCGCATTCGGCGGCCAGGTCGGGAGCGTTGCCGTTGAGGATGTGCACGTTCTCCTTCTTGATGTCGATGTGGTCAAAGAGGTTGTGGTGCATGAAGCTCCAATAGCTCTCCGGATGCTCGCGGGGCAGGGCCACATATTCGTCCATGTTGAAGGTGATCACATTCTTGAAGGAAAGTTCTCCGGCCTTGACCATGCGGATGAATTCGGCATAGGTTCCCAGAGGGGTGGAGCCGGTGGGCAGACCCAGGACGAAGGGCTCGCTGGTGCGGGCGGCCTTCTCCTTGATCTTGGCTGCAATGTAGTGGGCGGCCCACAGGGAGCCTTCCTTGGAGTTGTCGCGGATAATAATTCTCATAGTATTAGTACAGTTTTAAGAAGACTTCGATTGCCTGATATTCGGCCATACCCAGCTGGTCGTAGAGTTTGGCGGTGTTGGAGGTACGCTCCTCGGCCCTCTGCCAGAACTCGCGCGGATCTTCGCCGGGGAAAGGAACGATGTCCTTCTGGGACAGGTGACGGAAAATGGCGTGACGCTTCATCACCACCTCGTCCGGGCTTAGCGGAACGGCCATGTCCACGCGGCCCAGCTCCCACTCCATCCAGGCTCCGCGGTACAGCCACACGTGGGTCTGGTTGGCCCAGGCGGCCCCTTCTTCCTTGATTTGCTCCATGGCTTCCAGGGCGGCCTCGGTGCATACGCGGTGCGTTCCGTGAGGGTCGGCCAGGTCTCCGGCCATGAAGATCATGTGGGGTTTGAGTTTCTTGATCAGGTCCTTGATAATGTCCACATCGGCCTGGGTGCGCGGATTCTTCTTGATGCCGCCGCTCTCGTAGAACGGAAGGTTCAGGAAGTGGGCGTTGGTGTTGTCGTTGAGGCCGAAGGAGCGCACGGCACCGCGGGCTTCGCTGCGGCGGATGGCTCCCTTCATCTCCAGCAGGGCGCGGGGTTCCGGTTCACCGGGAACCTTGCTCTCCACCAGCTTCTTCACTTCCTCGAATTTATCGGCAAAGCCCAGCTGGAAGGCGCAGTCCATGTGCTGGAGCACCACGTCGTCGTGCACGGCTACGTTACCGGAGGTTTCATAAGCCACGTGCACATCGTGGCCCTGGGAGGCCAGACGGATGAAAGTACCGCCCATGGAAATGACGTCGTCGTCCGGGTGCGGGGAGAAGATGAGCACGGTCTTGGGGTAAGGATTGGCCGATACGGGACGGGTGGTATCGTTGGCATTGGGTTTGCCGCCGGGCCAGCCGGTAATGGTGTGCTGGAGGTCGTTGAAGACGTCGATATTGATCTTGTCGTATTTGGCCACCTTTTCCAGCAGTTCGCTGAGGCCGTTGTTCTGATAGTCTTTTTCCGTGAGCTTGAGGATGGGCTTGCCCGTTACCTCGCAGAGCCAAACCACGGCCTTGCGGATGAATTTGGGCGTCCAGTCGCAGGGGCCTACCAGCCAGGGCGCTACGCTGCGGGTGAGCAGGGATGCGGCGGCCTCGTCCACATAGAAGGAGATGTGGTCGTGTTCCTGCAGGAGGGAAGCGGGGCAATCCGTGGTGCGGGGGCCTTCGGCAATAGCCTTGACAGCCGGAGCCTTGTCTTCGCCCCAGGCCATGAGCATGATTCTCTTGGCGGTGAGCATGGTGCCGATACCTACAGTGATGGCCTTGTCCGGGGTGGCCATGATGTCCAGGTTGAAGTTCACGGACTGGCGCTTGCGGGAGTTGTAGGACAGGCGCACGGTGCGGGTGCGGGTCTTTTCGTTGGCGCCGGCTTCGTTGAAGCCGACCTGGCCCTTCTCACCCACGCCGATGACCAGCAGGTCCAGATTGCGGGCGATGCTGTCAAACTGGGCGCAGTACTCCGTCAGTTTCTCCGGCGGAACGGTTCCGTCCGGGATATGGATGTTTTCCTTCAGGATGTCCACCTTGTCCAGCAGGGACTCGTGGATGCGGTGGTTGCGGCTCTGGGCGCCTCCGGCCGAATAGGGATAATACTCGTCAATGGAAACCACTTCCACATTCTTGAACGAAACCTTGCCCTCTTCATAGCGCCGGGTAAGCTCGTTATACAGGGTGTTGGGCGTAGAACCGGTGGTCAGGCCCAGACGGAACAGGCCGTCCTTGTGGCCGTTGATGGCATCTACGATAAAATCGGCAATGGCAAAAGAGGCCGGGTCGGCATCCGGATACACATTGGTCCAGATTTTCTCATACGTGTGGAGAATTCCCGCCGGCAGGTTCTTGCCGATGAGCCCGCCTTCGTAAGGTAACGTGAAATGTTTGCTCATAGTTTATTTGAGAATCTTTTGAATTCGTTCCAGTTTGCCGTCTACCGGTGCCGGCTTTACCCCCAGGAGATGGCAGAGGAGGGGATAAAGGTCAATATTGCGGAAAGAAGACTTCTCCCCTTCGGTGTAGGGGGCGTCGTAGTTTTC
>JAFPGC010000082.1 GCA_017423025.1 Bacteroidales bacterium | reverse complement strand
ATGCCTGTGGTGTTGCCAATGAACATTAGTTCGTCGCCCTGGTGCAGCGGCGTGGCCTCCACCTGAATCTCCGCCACGCCTATCTTGGCAAACCAGTTGGTCACCTTGCCCACATACACCTTGGTGCGGGTAGCGCTACTGCCGTATTTGGCGCTCCACTCTCCCATGGGGGCACCCAGGTAATACCCGTCCCAGAAACCCCGGTTGAACACGGTGGCCAGGCGCTCCTTGTAGGATGCCCCCAGCTCCGGGGTAAAGGTTCCGTCGGCCACGGCATCGGCGGCTTCGCGGTAGCAGGCCGAGGTAATCTTGACATAGTCTGCACTGCGGGCCCGGCCTTCGATCTTGAAGACCTTCACGCCCGCCTCCACGAACTTGTCCAGGAAATCAATGGTGCACAGGTCTTTGGGCGACATGAGGTACTTGTTGTCAATGTGCACCTGGAAGCCCGTCTCGTAGTCCGTGACCACGTATCCCCGGCGGCAGACCTGCATGCAGGCGCCGCGGTTGGCACTTTCCCCATAGGCCGCCAGCGACAGATAGCACTTGCCCGAGGTGGCCATGCAGAAGGCCCCGTGGGCAAACATCTCTATGCGCACCGGCTTCCCGGAAGGCCCGCAGATATGTTCGGAAACAATGGCGTCGTGGATGGCCTTCACCTGCGTCAGGTTGAGTTCCCGCGCCAGCACCACCACATCGGCCCACTGGGCATAAAAGCGCAGGGATTCAATGTTGGAAATGCTCAGCTGCGTGGAAATATGCACCTCCAGGCCTATTTTGCGGCAATACAGGATGCAGGCCATATCGGAGGCGATGATGGCGTCCACCCCGGCGGCCTTGGCGGCGTCCAGCGTATCGTAAGCCGCCTGCAAGTCTTCACCAAACAGGGTAATGTTGAGCGTCATATAGCCCCGGATGCCGTACGCGCGGCAGATGCGCATAATCTCCGGAAGGTCTTCGCGGGAGAAATTATTGGCCGAATGCGACCGCATGTTCAGGTGGCCGATACCGAAGTACACGGAGTTGGCCCCGCCTTCCACGGCGGCGGTCAGGCAACCGAAGTTGCCTGCGGGAGCCATGATTTCCAGATCCCTCCGGTCCATCATTTGGCGCGACCTACCAGGGAATCGGCAAAACGTTTGAGGGCCTCGAAGCCCGCAGCATCCATGGAAGCGCCCGCAGCCTTGGCAATGGCGCTGTCACTCAGCTGGCCGATGGCCTCGCGTGCCGCATCGGCAATGCCTACGCTGGCATAGATTTCCATGACGCGGTCTATCTTGTCCTGTTTCTCTCCGGCCGTAGTGGCAGGGGCAGCCAGAGCCTCTTCCAATCCCTTGGCACCCAGTTCGTTGGCCTTCACGGTGAGCCAGGATTTCTTTTCATTCAGGATATCGCCGCCGATGGGTTTGCCAAACACCTTCTGGTCTCCGTAAGCGTCCAGATAATCATCGGCCACCTGGAAGGCCAGGCCCAGATCATAGCCATAGTCATACAGGCACTTCTGGCTGCGTTCATCGGCCCCTGCGATGAGGGCGCCCAGCTGGGCCGAGCAGGCGATGAGCACGCCCGTCTTAAGGCCTATCATCTGCATGTAATCGGCCATGGGCACGATGCCGCGCTTCTCGAAATCCATGTCCAGCTGCTGGCCGTCGCATACCTCGGCCGCCGTCTTGGAGAACAGGGCCAGGGCCTTGGGCAAAACTGCAGGAGGTGCCTGGGCCACACGCTTGTAGGCGTCGATGCACATTACGTCTCCGCTCAGGATGGCCGTGTCTTCGCTCCACCTTTTCCACACCGTGTCATGACCGCGGCGCAAGGGGCTGCGGTCCATGATGTCGTCGTGGATGAGGGTAAAGGTATGGAACACTTCCAACCCCGCCGCCGGCTGCAGAATGGACGGCGTAAACTCCTGGGCATAAATCCCATACGTAGTAAGGCACAGCCGGGGACGGATTCTTTTTCCGCCAATGGCCACCATATAGCGCAGGGGGTCGTACAAGCCTGCGGGCTCGGCCTGGAATTCGATATTTTGGAAAAGGTCGGTTACAACCTTGTCAAGAACGGAATCGGTAATCATGGGATGCGATATTTATGCAAAGATAACCATTTTTCTTTTAAGGGAATAATCCTTATCTTTGTGTGATACACAAACCTCTTCCCGATATGCACGCATTTCCCGGCAAATGGATGGCCTCCCTGGCTGCCGTTACCCTCCTCCTCTCCTCCTGCGGAGAAAAGACACCCGCCTACAAGGACGCCCTCAAGAGCGCCCAGGAAAGGGCCGATGACCTCCTCTCCCGCATGACCCTCGACGAAAAGCTGGGACAGCTGCTGTGCCCGCTGGGATGGCCGATGTATGAGAAGGTGGAGATCCCCGGTCAAGAGGACAGCACCAGTTGGAAAGTAAAGATCACCAACGCCTTCCGGGACTTTGTGCAGGAACAGCACGGCGGTATGCTTTGGGCCACCTTCAGGGCCGATCCCTGGACCCGCAAGACCCTGGAAACCGGCCTTGACCCTCAGCTGGCGGTGCAAGCCTACAACGCCCTTCAGCACTACGCCATAGACTCCACCCGCCTGGGCATTCCCATCATCCTGGCCGAAGAAGCCCCCCACGGGCACATGGCCATAGGCACCACGGTGTTCCCCACCTCCATCGGCCTCAGCGCCACCTGGGACACCGAACTCATCGAACAGGTGGGCCAGGTGATCGGTTCCGAGCTCATGGCCCAGGGCGGCACCATCGGCTACGGCCCGGTGATTGACCTCTCCCGCGAACCCCGCTGGTCCCGCGTGGAAGAAACCTACGGCGAAGACGTCTACCTTACCTCGCAGATGGCATCGGCCATGGTTCGCGGCACCTCCTCGAAGGGCGTCATCTCCACGCTCAAGCACTTCGTCGCCTACGGCATTCCCGAGGGCGGACACAACGGCAGCCCTTCGCACATCGGCCTCAGGGACCTGGAAGAAAACGTACTGCCCACTTTCCAGACGGCTATCGAGAATGGCGCCCTCAGCATCATGACCAGCTACAATACCATTGACGGTATCCCCACTACCTGCAACAAGGAACTGCTCACCGGCGTTCTGCACGACCGCTGGAATTTCCAGGGCTTCGTAGTGAGCGACCTCGAGAGCATCGACGGCATCTACACCAGCCACCACGTGGCCAAAGACCGGCAGGAAGCCGGCGAGATGGCCCTCAACGCCGGAGTGGATGTGGACCTGGGAGCCCACTGCTATGCCCTCCTGAAGGAATCCGTAGAGGCCGGCCGCGTTTCCATGGATGTAGTGGACCGCGCCGTCAAGCGCGTGCTGGTGCGCAAATTCGAGGCCGGATTGTTTGACAACCCCTACCTTCCGGAAGATTCGGCCGATGGCGTGCGCAGCGAAAAGAACTTGGCCGTGGCTGCGCAGGCTGCCCGCGAAGGCGTCACCCTTTTGAAGAACAACGGCGTCCTGCCGCTGAGGGCCGGAACGAAGATTGCGCTCATCGGCCCCAATGCCCACAATATGTACAACCAGCTGGGCGACTATACCGCCCCGCAGGACCCCGCCCACGTGGTCACCATGCTCAAGGGGCTGCAAAACGCCGGAGCCGCCGTCACCTATGTGAAGGGCTGCGCCGTCCGGGACACCAAGGGCAACGACATCGCCCAGGCCGTCCAGGCTGCCCGGAGGGCCGATGTGGCCGTTGTTGTGGTGGGTGGTTCATCGGCCCGCGACTTCCGCACCAAGTATATTGACACCGGCGCCGCCGTAGTGGACCAGACCGCCGTTTCCGACATGGAGGCCGGCGAAGGATTCGACCGCAGTACGCTGGACCTGATGGGCCTGCAGCCTCAACTGCTCAAGGAACTCAAGGCCACCGGCACTCCGCTGGTAGTGGTCTATATCGAAGGGCGGCCTCTGGACAAGAACTGGGCGGCCGATAATGCCGACGCCCTCCTCACCCTCTGGTATCCCGGCGGAGAAGGCGGAACCGCCCTGGCCGATGTCCTCCTGGGCCGCTACAACCCCGCCGGACGCCTTTCCGTGAGCGTGCCCCGGAGCGTAGGCCAGCTGCCCGTTTACTACAACCGCAAACTCCCCTACAGCCACGACTACGTGGAAGAAAGCGCCGCACCGCTGTACCCGTTCGGTTACGGCCTCAGCTATACCACGTTTGAGTATAAAAACCTCAGGATAGATAACGCCACGGTTATGGTAGACATCACCAATACCGGTTCGATGGCCGGTGACGAGGTGGTGCAGGTTTATATCCGGGACC
The DNA here is from genome assembly GCA_017423025.1 of Bacteroidales bacterium. Classification (GTDB taxonomy): domain Bacteria; phylum Bacteroidota; class Bacteroidia; order Bacteroidales; family UBA932; genus Cryptobacteroides. The sequence continues at coordinate 143 of JAFPGC010000082.1, read as the reverse complement.
TGGTGGCCTCCACGGCCCGGCCCCGCAAGCAGCTCTGCGCCTTCCAGCGCGTGAAGGCCATTCCCGCCGGAGAGACCGTTACCGTAACCCTTCCCCTGCAGCGCAGCGCCTTTGAGCTGGTGAACCCCGCCATGCAGCGCGTG
>JAFPGC010000081.1 GCA_017423025.1 Bacteroidales bacterium | reverse complement strand
GGCCCAGCAGGCCGTAAGGCTGGAGCTTATCCCCCGCCTCGTAAAAGCGGCGGATACGGGTCACCGGCTCCACGTTCTTCTGCCGGTCCCCTATCATCCGGTTCACCCACAGATTGGTCACGTAGACTTCCAGTTTGTTGTCGCCCTTCTTCAGATAAGGAAGGATATCGGCCGATACGAAAGGTGCTCGCCACAGGACGCCGGCCGGGTGCCCGTTGATCACCAGTTCCGCCATAACATTCACCTCTCCCAGGTCTATCCGGGCCTGGTCAAGCCCCTTCAAACTGTCCATGGTAAAATGGGTGGTGTAATGTGCCGTGCCGGAGAAATATTTCACCACAGGGTCGCTGTTGGTGGTCCAGTCGTTCAGCACGGAGAAAGTCTCCAGCGCCCGCTCTCCCCCTTTCTGCACAAATTCCACATCCCAGTAGCGCTCCAGCTTTTGGGCCGATACCACCGCCCCGGTCTTTCGGGGGGCCGATACGCCCAGCGGGGCATTGGAAAGCACATAGAACAGGGCATCGCCGGGAGCCAGGGAGAAAGGCACGGCCGTATAGCCGTCGCCCGCCCCGGAGCATTCCAGGGCCGATGTCTCCCCCGTCTCGGGGTTGAAGAGGGCGGCGAAACGGGCTTCTGCGCGGAAGCGCACGGTGCCGCATTGCTTCTGCCCGGTAAAGTTGCCCAGCCAGTAAATATCGGCCTTGCCGGGCACTTCGCGATGGACGAACTGGATGCCCACGAGGGAAGCCTCGTGCCCCCGCTTGTTGACGGGAATGGCCGAGGTGGGGTCGCCGAACATCCGCACCGGGACGCTTCCTTCGGGGAAGACGACATCGGCCTTCATATCCTGCGGGAAGGCGTCCTTTTCGTCCACCACGCGCACTCCGGCAGCGCGGAACGCTTCAATCCTGTTTTTAAGGTCTTCCGAGACCACTTTGGCGCTGCGGCCTAGCATGAGCATGCTGTACTTCTGGCCGCTGTCAGTGACCAGGCAGCCGTCCTTCACGCGCACCCGGTTGAGCAGTACATCCGGGTTGGCGTAATCGAAGTTGAAGCCCGTGGGAATGTCCGGCAGGAAGCGGAAGGACTCTCCCCCATAGACGGCCGTGGCATTGGTGTCTTCGCCGTAGAAGAGGAGGATGTCGGCCACGTTCCGGCCCATCTGCATCATCTGGCTGCTGCGCGCCAGATAGTCTGTCCAGACCTTGGCATAGGAAGCCCAGGTCTCGTTGCGGTGGAACCACTGGCCGTATTTGAAGAGCCCCAGGCCGGGCAGGAAGTCGTCCGAGGGCTGCGAGGCCGAGTCGTGGATGATGAAGCGGTTGAGGCCGCTGGCCAAGGCCATATCGGCCACCGGCTTGATATTGCCGGGATGGTAGGTGTAGGCCCTCTTGTCGTCACCCGAGACGGTGAAGGACTCTGCAGCTGCGATGTTCTGTCCGTAGATATGGGCCACGGAGGCGCTTTCGCGGATGTCCGTGATGGAGGCCGGGAGCATGGAACCGGAGGGGCTGTCCGTCATCCAGATGGCGGCCATGGGCACCGAGGCGGCCCGTTTGGCATCCATTCCGTCGCCCACGAAGGCGCGGCCGGACTCGTGGGACTCGATGTAGGTTCCCTTCATTCCGTATTCCTTGACGAACTCGCCAATGCGGGCATAGTTCTCCGTAAACAGTTCTCCCAGGGTCTTGCGCCAGTCAAAGAGGAACTTTTCACTGGTGGCGGCGTCGCCTATGATCTCACCGGCCAGCACCGGCATCCAGGGGATGAGGTCGTAGCCGCGGCGCTTCAGGAATTCTTGCGGCAGGGAGGGCGTCCAGGTTTCGGATTTGGCCTCGAAACTGTCTACCAGGATATGGGTAACGCCCCTGGGGCCCAGCATGCCACCCGCCGCGCCCCTGTACATGTCCAGATAGGTATGGAAATAGCGGCTCCAGGCCTCTTTGTTCAGTTTATCTACCTCCAGGCCGGTGGCATTGGGAGATGCAGGGTGGTTCATCTTGCCGGTGAGCGAAGCCCCGAAGCGGTAAATCCTCCACTTCCCTTCCGGCAGGCGGCAGGCAAGCCTTCCTTCCGGGGACATGCGTCCCGTTAGGATGACAATGTCATCGGCCTTTATGCATTTTTCGTTCTGGATCTGCTCTGTGGGGAAACGGTTGAAATCGTAGGGGAAGCAGTAGCCGGCCTTTTCCTCGAACATCTCTATCTTGCGCACGCCGTTGAGTTGGAGGTCCTTGATGGCGCTTCCCGTGACGCGGAAATACTTCGCCTTGGTGGCCGGGATGTTCATGGTCACATAATCGAACGGGGACTTCCTAACGCGGCAGACGGTTTTCCAGGTTTTTCCGTCCTGGCTGCACTGCAATTCGGAATCCGTGTAAATCTCCCCTTCCCGGGGGCGGAAGCCGCTCTGGGTCCGCTTCACGGTGAAGGACTGAATGGTGCGGGCGCGCGGGAAACTGACGGTGAAGGCTGTTGCGTCCTTGGTTAGTTCCGCCCCCATTTCCTCCATGCTCAGGTCTCCTTCCGGCAGTTTGACGGCCACAACGGCCACATCGTAGCCAAAGTCTTCCACCTTGACATGCTCCACATCGGCCGGCAAATCCTTATACTGGCCCGTTATCTTGGTGAGCGGCGGGAGTACCACGTCAATGTCCCCGCCCTGTACGTCCAGCGTCTGCCATTCCAGCTTTTTCATGGCATCTTCCGGCTTTACCCAGGGCCCTCCCGTGCTGCTCCAGCCCGGGGCGCTGGCCACCGTCACTTCCATTCCCAGGGAATCGGCCAAGGCTATGGCGTAACGGTACGCCTCCTTCCAACTATCGGACAGATAAGGCCTTTTAAAGGCCGCCGCCTTGGGCATGTTCACCCCGCCGGCATCGAACTGATGGAAGCCTGCCACCCCCACGCCGTCCATCCACAAAAGGTCTTTCCGGATGCCGTCCAGGCTCACTTCCCCGTCCATCCAATGCCACCACACGTAAGGCCTCGCGGCGCGGGAGGGGTTCTGAAATGCCTGAACCAGGCTGTCCGGCTCCTGCACGGGAGAGGCAGCCGAAAAAAGTAAAGAAAGAAGCAGGGATGTGAACATAGTCTATTGGTCTGTATTATTTCCACATAGCGTGGGAACCTATCGTTTTATGGCCTTTTAGCGGTACTAATATAAGAAAAAAATGCTTCCCCTCTCCTAATTTTGCAGTAACTTTGCGCTGATGAAACGTATTTACTACACATTATTTGCGATTCTGGCCATCCTGACGGCGGGCTGTGCAAAGCCCGACCGCACGGAGGAGGTCAACAAACTGAAGCTCCGGATCCAGGACAAAATGTTCTCGGACCCAACCCCCGACGAGGCCATTGCGCTGGTAGACAGTGCCGAGCTGGCCGGCGTATTTTCGTCCACAACGGCCAACCTGATCCGCACCAATGTTTATGGTCAAATGGGCCATACGCGGCTGTCCATTTTCTACGGTGAGCAAATCAAGCCCAGTCCCGAGCTCCGGAGCGAAGGCATCAACTATTATTCGGCCATGCTCCATCTTATGTCTCTGCTGAACAATAGCGGCGAATGGGGGAAGGCCCTCCATCTGGCCGATGAGATGATTGCCGACGTGGACCAGGGAGGCATGGACGAGCAGATAGCCATGCGGATCAAGAGCCGCGCACTCACCGTCAAAGGCGATTGTGAGAAGGGAATGGGGCATATGGAAGAAGCCGAACGCTATTATCTGGAAGGCCTCAACATAATGATGGACGGCGTCGTACACCCCCGTAGTTACTGGGTGTTGGATGCCCTGTTCGTGGCCGTAACGGAGACCACAGAATTCTATCTGGAGTGGGAAAAGCCCCTAAAGGCCCTGCCCCTCATAGCAGCGGGCGATACAACCTTGGCCCGTTTAGTGCGGTGTCCCGACATGCCGGAGGCCATCCTAAATTTACGCAGCAACAACATCACCATCAACCAGGCCCTCAACTATGCCTCCAATGGCATATTCGACAAGGCCGAAGCCCTTTACCAGAAGCATCGGCAGGCCCCCAGCCTGTCGCCCTATGACCTGGTAGCCGAGGCCCGCTATCTGACCATCGTCGGTCGCTATGACGAGGCCATCCGCCTGTTCCGCCAGACCGACTCCCTCTACCTGGCCCGGGGCAGCGCCATCGACAACTCCTACATCAATAACTACATGATGAGCCAGTACAAGGCCCTGAAAAAGGCCGGACGTACGGACGAAGCCATGGCATACGCCGACCGCATGCGCCACCTGAGCGACTCCATCCACCTGGTGGAGCGGAAGATGGATATGGAGCAGCAGGAGGTCATCCGTCAGAAGGAGGCCGAAATTACCAGCCGCCGCCATTCGCTGGCCATCCACCGCATCATCCTCCTTTCGGCCATCATTATTATCCTGCTCATTGGCTACCTTCTGGTA
>JAFPGC010000024.1 GCA_017423025.1 Bacteroidales bacterium | reverse complement strand
TATCGTTTCCGTAGATTGCGGAACCCTGTACAAAGGCTATAACGGTGATTCGGCTTACACCTTCCCCGTGGGGGAGGTGGACGCCGAAACCCGGAAGCTCCTGGATGTCACCAAGGCATCCCTGTACAAGGGCATTGAAATGGCTGTGGCTGGCAATCGGACGGGCGATATCGGATACGCGGTGCAGTCGTACGCAGAGTCATTCGGTTTTTCCGTTGTCCGCGAATTGGAAGGACACGGCGTGGGAAAGGAGATGCACGAGGATCCCGGCGTTCCCAATTACGGGAGAAGGGGTCACGGCGCCCGCCTCATGGACGGAATGACCATTTGTATTGAGCCGATGATCTGTGCTGGAGGCAGAGGTGTGTATCTTGCAAGAAATGGTTGGGCAGTACACACGGCCGATCACAAGAATGCCGCTCACTACGAGCTTACGGTTGTTGTCCGGAAAGGCCAGGCCGAGCAGTTATCGACCTTCGATTACATTGAGAAAGATGGTTCCATTAAATTTTAAAGTGATTTTTTAACTATGTCCAAACAAGTAGCTATCGAGCAGGATGGTACTGTGATTGAAACCCTCCCCAACGCAATGTTCCGCGTGGAGCTGGAAAATGGTCACGTCCTCCTCTGTAACATTTCTGGTAAGATGAGGATGAACTTTATCCATATCCTTCTCGGTGACCGGGTCAAAGTTGAGATCTCGCCTTACGATTTAACAAAAGGAAGAATTTCTTTCAGATACAAATAAAAAACTAGATAACGATGAAAGTCAAGACCTCCATCAAGAAACGCAGTGAAGACTGCAAGATTGTCCGGCGTAAAGGCCGCCTGTACGTTATCTGCAAGAAGAACCCCAAGTTCAAGATGCGCCAGGGTTAATAAGTGTAACTAATAAAAGTACAGATAGAATATGGCAAGAATAGCCGGTGTTGATTTACCGAACAACAAACACGGAGTTATAGGTCTCACCTATATCTACGGAATCGGCCGCAGCAGCGCCCAGACCATTCTGGACAAGTGCGGCATCGACCCTACTATCAAAGTCGGAGACTGGAACGACGAGCAGATCGCCGCTATCCGTGCCCTCATCAACGAAGAGTTCAAGATTGAGGGTGAGCTCCGTTCTTCTGTCCAGATGGACATCAAGCGCCTCATGGATATCGGCTGCTACCGTGGTATCCGCCACCGTGCAGGCCTCCCTGTCCGTGGTCAGAGCACCAAGAACAACGCCCGTACCCGCAAGGGTAAGAAGAAGACCGTTGCCAACAAGAAGAAAGCAACCAAGTAAAGTCTGATCAGTTATGGCAAAGAAAACTACAACTACCAAGAAAAGAGTTGTCAAGGTGGACGCTTATGGCCAGGCCCATATCTCCTCCACTTTCAACAACGTGATCGTTTCCCTCACCAATGCGCAGGGTCAGGTGATCAGCTGGTCTTCCGCTGGTAAGTGCGGTTTCCGCGGTTCCAAGAAGAACACTCCGTACGCCGCCCAGATGGCCGCAGAAGATGCGTCCAAGACCGCCTTTGACGCCGGTCTCCGTAAGGTGAAGTGCTATGTGAAGGGCCCGGGTGCCGGTCGTGAGAGCGCCATCCGTACCATTAACAATGCTGGCATCGTGGTCACCGAGATCATCGACGTCACCCCTATGCCGCACAATGGTTGCCGTCCTAAGGGCCGCCGTAAAGTTTAATTTTTAAAGAAGAAGAACTATGGCAAGATATACTGGTCCTACCACTAGAATCGCCCGTAAGTTTGGCGAGCCCATCTATGGCCCCGACAAGACCTTCGAAAAGAGAAATACCCCTCCCGGACAGCATGGTCTGGCCGCTAAGCGCAAGAAGCAGAAGGAGTATGGTACCCAGCTCAAGGAGAAGCAGAAAGTGAAGTACATGTACGGTGTGCTGGAGCGTCAGTTCCGTAACACCTACGCCCGTGCCGCCCGCATGAAGGGTCAGACCGGTGAGAACCTCATCCTCCTCCTGGAAGCCCGTCTGGATAACCTGGTGTACCGTCTGGGCTTTGCTCCCACCCGTGCCGCCGCCCGTCAGCTGGTGCTGCACCGCCACATCACCCTGGATGGTGTTGTCTGCAACATCCCTTCCTGCCAGGTGAAGCCCGGTCAGGTGATCGCCGTTCGCGAGCGCTCCAAGAGCCTCGAGGTCATCACCAACAGCGTAGCCGCTGCCACCAAGTACTCCTGGTTGGAGTTCGACGCTGCCAACCTCTGCGGTAAGTTCCTGAATGTCCCCGCCCGCGAGGAGATTCCCGAGAACATCAACGAGCAGCTCATCGTCGACCTCTACTCCAAGTAATAGCATTTAACACCCCAATCTTATGGCAATCTTAGCATTTCAGAAACCGGACAAGGTGATCATGCTCGAAGGCACCGAGACCGTGGGAAGATTCGAGTTCAGACCCCTTGAGCCTGGCTACGGACAAACCATCGGCAACGCCCTCCGTCGCATCCTCCTCGCCTCCCTGGAAGGTTTCGCCATCTCTCAGATCCAGATCTCTGGTGTTCAGCAGGAATTCCAGACCATCCCTGGCGTCATCGAGGGAATGCAGGATATCATCCTGAACCTCAAGCAGGTCCGCTTCCGCCGTATGGTGGACACCGTGGACTCTGAGGTCGCGAACCTCACAATCAGCGGCAAGAGCGAATTTACCGCTGAGGACATCTCCAAAGGATTGTCTTCTTTCAAGGTGTTGAATCCCGAGCTGCACATCTGCTCGCTGGAGCCTTCCGTCAAGATTAACATTTCGCTGACCATCACCAAGGGTCGCGGCTTCGTTCCCGCCGAGGAAGAGCGCGACGCTTCGACGCCCATCGGCACCATTCCCGTGGACGCCATCTACACGCCTATCAAGAAGGTCAACTGGAGCGTGGAAAACTACCGCGTAGAACAGAAGACCGACTATGAGAAGCTGAACCTGGAGATTGTCACCGACGGTTCCATCTCTCCGGAAGCCGCCCTGCAGGACGCAGCCAACATCCTCATCTATCATTTCAAGCTCTTCACCGACGACAAGAAGATCGCCATCGAGTCTTCCGTAGAAACCGACAGCAAGGAGCTTGACGAGGAATCCCTGAGAATGCGTCACCTTCTCCTGACCAAGCTTTCCGACATGGGCCTGTCCGTACGTGCCTTCAACTGCCTGAAAGCCGCCGACATCGACACCTTCGCAGACCTCGTGTCCTACAGCCGCAGCGAACTCATGAAGTTCCGCAACTTCGGCCGTAAGTCCCTGAGCGAAATCGACCTGCTGGTAGAGAAGATGAAGCTTTCCTTCGGAATGGATGTCACCAAGTATAATATTGAACCTAAGAAAAAGATCGTTTAACAATGAGACACAATAGAGCAGTCAATCATCTTGGTCGTAAGAGCGGTCATCGCAAGGCCCTGCTTGCCAACATGGCATCCTCCCTCATCCTGAAGAAGAGGATCACCACTACTGAGGCCAAGGCCAAGGCCCTGAAGCCTTATGTAGAGCCCCTTATCACCAAGTCCAAAGAAGATACTACCCACTCTCGCCGCGTGGTCTTCAGCTATCTGAAAGACAAAGAGGCAACGGCCGAACTCTTCCGCACCATTGCTCCCAAGGTGGCCGATCGTCCCGGTGGATACCTCCGTATCCTCCACACTGGCTTCCGTCAGGGTGACGCCGCCGAAATGGTACTGGTAGAACTGGTAGACTTCAACGAGGCCGCCCTTGCCGCCGGCAAGAAGGAAGCCAAGAAGACTACCCGCCGCAGCCGCACCAAGAAGACCGAGGCTCCCGCCGAGGCCCCTGCCGCTGAGGCCGCTCCCGCCGCCGAAGCTCCCGAGGCTCCCGCAGCAGAGTAAACCTGAACCTAATTAAAAAACACCCGACCTTCCTGCAAGGCCGGGTGTTTTTTGTTAATATCCGGCGGCATTTCGAAAAAAATTGTTATATTTGAGGACTGGTAACCACGAAACGTATACTAACAAATAAAACACAAACACAATGACTAAAAAAGGGAATAGCAACATTATTGCTATCATCGCGATGATCTTCCTCTTCGGTATGATCTCGTTCGTGACCAATCTTGCCGCTCCTATCGGAAACATCTGGAAAATGCAGCCCGGCATCGCAGGCTCCAACTTCTGGGGTATGATGGGTAACATGATGAACTTCCTGGCCTATGCCATCATGGGTATTCCGGCCGGTAAGATGCTCACCAAATACGGCTATAAGAAGACCGCCCTCATCGCCATCGCCGTTGGTTTCCTGGGTGTATTCATCCAGTTCCTCTCCGGTATCGTGGGCGTCGGCTCCACTCTGGCCGGCCTTCCTTCCAACTTCTTCGTGTACCTCTGCGGTGCTTTCGTAGCCGGCTTCTCCATGTGCATGCTTAACACCGTGGTGAACCCCATGCTCAAGCTCCTGGGCGGTGCCCGTTCCAATCAGTACATCCAGATTGGCGGTTCCTTCAACTCCCTCATGGGTACCCTCACTCCCATGCTGGTCGGCGCCCTCATCGGCACCCTCACCAAGGACACCCTCATCACCGACGTGAACCCCGTGCTGTTCCTGGCCATGGGCGTGTTCGCCTTCGCATTCATTGTGCTCCTGTTTGTGAACATCCAGGATCCCGAGGCCGTGAAGGATTCTTCCAACGCCGTGAGCCCTATGAAGTTCAGGCACTTTGTGCTAGGCGTTATCGCCATCTTCGTGTATGTGGGTGTTGAGGTCGGTATCCCCGGAACCCTCAACTTCTACCTGTCCGACCCCAATGGTGCCGGTATGGATCCTTCCACCGCCGTTACCATCGCCGGTTTCGTGGCCGGAACCTACTGGTTCCTCATGCTCATCGGCCGTCTCACCTCTTCCGTGATTTCCGGTAAGGTGAGCGCCCGTACCCAGCTTACCTGCGTATCGGCCGTGGCCCTGATCCTCATTGTCCTGGCCATTGTCCTGGGTAATTCCTCCAACGTCTCCATGCCCGTGTTCAAGGGTGTTCAGGAGGGCTTCGGCATGGTACAGGTTCCCATCGCCGCCCTGCTGCTGGTTCTCTGCGGTCTCTGCACCTCCGTTATGTGGGGCACCATCTTTGACCTCGCTTGCGAAGGTCTGGGCGCTTCCACCAACCAGGCTTCCGGTATCTTCATGGCCATGGTTGTGGGTGGTGGTATCATTCCGCTTGTCCAGAACGCCATTGCCGACGGTATCGGCTACATGCCCAGCTACTGGCTGCTGGCTGCCTGCGTGGCATTCATCCTCTACTTCGCCGTTGTTGGCTCCAAAGTGAAAAAAGCATAATTCAATATCATGGCACAAGATTTAGTAATCGGCATTGACATTGGTGGACAGACCACCAAATGCGGCATCGTGGATGCCCGTGGTTCCGTACTTTCCCAGACGGTTATCCGTTCGGATAATCATACCGACGTAGCACCCTTTATTGCCGAACTGGCAGAGGCCCTCAACCGCATCATTGCAGAGGCAAAGGCCGAAGGTCAGATTCGCGGTATCGGCGTAGGCGCCCCTAACGGCAACTACTACACCGGCACCATCGAGAGCGCCGTTAACCTGGTATGGGGTGGCACCAAGATCATTCCCTTTGCCAAGCTCCTGAGCGAGCAGATGAACGGCATTCCCGTTTCCCTGACCAACGACGCCAACGCCGCCGCCATGGGTGAAATGACCTACGGCGCCGCCCGCGGTATGAAGAACTTCATCATGATCACCCTGGGTACCGGCGTAGGTTCCGGTATCGTGATCAACGGTGAGGTGGTCTACGGTCACGACGGTTTCGCCGGTGAGCTGGGTCACACCTGCGCTGTGCGCCACAACGGCCGTCAGTGCAACTGCGGTAAGACCGGTTGCCTGGAGGCTTACGCCAGCGCCATGGGCGTTGCCCGTACTGCCCGCGAATGGCTGGAAATGAGCGATGAGCCTTCCGTCCTCCGTTCCCTGGACAAGATTAGCTCCAAGGACGTTTACGAGGCCGCCAAGGAAGGTGACAAGCTGGCCCTCAAGATCTTTGAGTTCACCGGCCGTATCCTGGGTGAAAAGTTTGCCGACTTCATCGAGTTCTCCGCCCCCGAGGCCATCGTGCTGTTCGGCGGTCTGGCCCGCGCCAAGGAGTTCCTCTTCGAGCCCATCCAGAAGGCCATGGACGAAAACGTCCTGTCCCTGTGGAAGGGTAAGGTGAAGCTCGTCTTCTCCCAGCTAAAAGAATCCGATGCGGCCATCCTAGGCGCATCGGCCCTGGCCTGGGAACTGTAAGGCTTTGACATAGGGCGGCTTTGTGTAGCACAAGGCCGCCCTTAAGAATAATAATGATTATGAGGAAAGTAGCACACAGTCTTTTAGTGTTGGCTGCTTTGGTAGCGGTGGGTTGCTCTTCGGACAACGCCTCTATTGAGCAGGAACTCAAGCAGATGACCCTCCAGGAAAAGGTGGGTTCCATGTTTTTTGTGCGCCCCGAGGCTCTGGATACGGATATCTATTACGACTCTCCGGCCGTTCTGAAGTCCTATAACCTGCAAGGGGTCAATGACAGAATGCGCGAAACCGCCCGTGTATATCCTCCGGGAGGCATCATTCTGTTTGCGCACAACATCAAAGATCCGGCCCAGTTGTCCCAGTTCATCGGTGACCTCCGCGCCCTTCCCAGCAAACCCCTGATGTGCCTGGACGAGGAAGGCGGTTCGGTGGCCCGTCTTGGCAACAATCCCAACTTCCGCGTTCCCAAGTTCTCGCCCATGGGCAATCTTGCCGCGTCCGGACGCACCAAGGATGTACTGGATGCCGCCACCGCCATCGGCGAATATGTCAAGCAGTATGGTTTTGACATTGACTTCGCCCCTGTGGCCGATGTCAACACGAACCCCCGCAACGTGGTTATTGGCGCCCGCGCCTTCTCCAACGAGCCCCGGGTTGCTGCCGAGATGGTAAAGAGCTACCTCAAAGGCCTCCAGAAGAGCGGCGTAATAGGCTGCCTGAAGCATTTCCCCGGTCATGGAGACACCCAGGCCGATTCCCACTTCGGCTACGCCATGAGCCGTAAAACCTGGGAAGAAATCAGTGCCTGCGAGATGATCCCCTTCAAGGCGGGTATCGATGCCGGAGCCCAGATGATAATGACGGCCCACATCTCCCTGCCCAATGTGACGGGATCTAATGTGCCCTCCACCCTTTCTCCCATGATCCTTCAGGAGAAGCTCCGCGGAGAGTTGGGCTATCAGGGAATCATTATTACCGACGCCATGGAAATGGGCGCCATCCTGCGCCAGTATCCGGTTGAGGATGCCGCCGTCATGGCCATCAAAGCCGGTGTAGACGTACTCCTTTGTGTCCGTGAATACCCCAAGGTGTTCGACGCCGTAATCAGCGCCGTCCGCCGCGGAGAGATTCCCGAGAGCCGCATTGACGAGAGTGTCCGCCGCATCCTCAAGCTCCGTCACCAGTCTATCACCTATTCCAAGAAATAAGGTTAGGCGAGTTCATTCCAGCAAGCGGCCAGCCGGGTCGCTTGCATTTTTTAATCAAGATCCTGAATCATGAAAAAAGCTGCTTTGCTGCTCATCGGCCTTCTGGCCGGTATCCTTCCCTCCTTTGCCCAGATGATGCCCGATTCCACCGTGCAGGTGGTCGCCTATTGGAATGTCGGGGACAAGTATCAGTATCTGGTGGAGAGCGTCAAATCCAATATCGCAGAAGGAGACACCACTGTCGTGGAGCAGTCGGCACAGCTCCTGGAATTCGAAGTGGTTTCCGCGGATGAAGAGAAGGGTTTTCGGATCAAGGTAACCACACTGGACAGCCAGAACAGCGATCCCACCAAGGCCACCATCAGCGAAAAGATGCGGGAGCGCTTCGGGGCCGATGTCTATTATTTCGAAACGGGCCCTTACGGCGAGTTCCTGCGTGTCCTGCCCATGGAAGGGCTGGAAAAGCAGTCGGATGCCTTTTGTGAGGAAATCACCGATGCCGTGTTGGGGAAAAATCCGGGGTTGGACCGGAACGTGCTGCTTCAGACAATCCGCCAGATGCTTAACCCCGAAACCTTGATGGCTACGGTTGAGGGAGATATCAGTCCTTTGTTCATGTATCACGGAGCCCGGCTGGGTTTGAAGGACGAGTATGCTTTCGAAGATGTCGTGCCGGTTCCTATCGCAGGCGGTTCCTTGAAAATGAACGGGCGCTTCTGGGTGAACGAGAGTTTGACCGACGAATACAGCGCGGTCCTCCAAATGTACAAGGAGGCCGACCAGGAACAAGTCAAGCAGCTCATCAGTTCTTTCTTAGGGGGAATAGTGAAGTCGCTGGCCGGCGACCAGCTGAAGGCCGATGAGATCCCTTCCCTCGAAGAAGTGTATAAGGATGCCAAAATAGAAATTGAGGACTTTATCTCTGAGGAAATCCATTTGGACACGGGTTGGCCCATCGAATGGTTTTTTACCCGCCGGACACTGATTGAGATGGAGGGGAAGTCTATGAATCAGCTGATTAAAAGATCCGTCTCGATGCTCTTCGAAGACGATGAAGAGTAACCCCGAAATAGTTTAGGGCCGATTATTAAAAAAAGTTGCTGAAAAGTTTGCAAGTTCGGATTTTTGCCGTATCTTTGCAGTCCCGTTCAACGGGAAGCTCTTTACAATCTTGCGGAAATAGCTCAGTTGGTAGAGCACGACCTTGCCAAGGTCGGGGTCGCGAGTTCGAGTCTCGTTTTCCGCTCCAAAACAAAACGCCAGCCTTTATGGTTGGCGTTTTGTTTTGTAAGGAAGCCTCGAACTTGGCGACCCCGAGCCCCCCGAGGGGGCAGGCGCCTTTGGCGCCGGGGGGTAACGTGTAGGCGCGAGGGCCCGCAGGGCCCCTGCCCGCGTCAGCGGGCTCGAGTCTCGTTTTCCGCTCCCCGTCATGAAAATATGCCTTACAGTGCGCTGTAGGGCATATTCTTTTTTACAACAAGCCCGAAATCGGGGCAAAAACCTCAATCGTTAACGATTATCGAACCAATTTGGATGATCTTAGAAAGGTGTATCTAATTGGTATTCAGACGGAAGTGTGATAATCCCCGGACTTTCTGAAGCAAACGGTTTGATTTGCAACCGGGTTGCATTTGTAAAATGTTTACTTTGCAACTTGATAGATTGTGATTTACTACCACCATGTCCCGGAAGGAAACCATAGCCGCCATCATTTTGCTTACCATCTTGGGTACAAGCATGCATTTCGTGCACCATGTACCTTTCTTCAATCATTTCCTGGGCTACATCTTTCCCGTGGTGGAAAGCGTAATGGCGCACATGAAGATGGTATTCTATCCGATGCTGCTGCTCAGCCTGTATTTGGTACTCAGCCGTCATGATATCAAGGAATTTGGCGCACCCATCCTGGTCGGACTGACCGTGGTACCCGCCATCGTAGGCGCTTTCTTTTCCTATTGGATCTTCGTCCATCACGAGCTGATGTTCCTGGATATCATTATCTACTTGGCGGCCATGGTCGGCGCTGTCCTGCTGGCAAGGCGCTGGAGACAAAGCAACCTGGTTCGGAAGTATTGGCCGCTCTGGATTGTCCTGGTCGTCGTGCAACTTATTCTGACAGGCTATCTGACGTACAACCATCCCGACTGGCTTGTTTTTGCCGATCTGGGGTAAAAGCCACGGTAAACATTGATCCTGTAGCTATCTTTCCCTCATTCTCTTGATTTGTTTCTTGATCAGCTTCGGCATATCCCGGGAGTATACTTCTTTTTGAGGCCGAAGATCTTGATGCCCATCACGTGGACGAATCCTTCAAAACAGCCGAACACGACGATGGTCACGGAAAACAGTGGAATACTGTCGAAAATGAAGGGCAGCAGCGTGACTGCAACCACAAATCCTAGATGAGTGCCAGCGCCTGGGAGATATCGGCCAGAAGGTCGTCTATGTGCTCTGTGCCGATAGAAAGGCGCACGGTGCTCTGGAAGATGCCCTGATCGGTAAGCTCCTCCTCCGTAAGCTGGGAGTGCGTAGTGGTGGCGGGATGAATCACCAGGGACTTGACATCGGCCACGTTGGCCAGGAGGGAGAAGATCTTCAGCGAGTCGATGAAGCGGAAAGCTTCCTTTCGGCCGCCCTTGATTTCAAAGGTGAAGATGGATCCGCCTCCGTTAGGGAAGTACCTTTTATAAGTAGCGTGATCCGGATGATCAGGCAGGGAAGGATGGTTCACCCTGGCCACCTTGGGATGCCTGGACAGGAATTCTACCACCTTCAGCGCATTGGACACGTGTCTTTCAACCCTGAGTGAGAGCGTCTCCAGGCCCTGCAGGAAGATAAAGCAGCTGACAGGGGAGAGCGTGGCGCCGGTATCGCGAAGCAGGATGGCGCGGGCGCGGGTGATGTAGGCGGCGGGCCCCACGGCATCGGCAAACACAATCCCGTGATAGCTGTTCTCCGGCCGGGTAAACTGCGGGAACTTGCCGGACGCCTTCCAGTCGAATTTTCCGGAGTCTACGATGACCCCGCCGATGGTGGTGCCGTGGCCGCCGATGAACTTGGTGGCAGAGTGCACCACAATATCGGCCCCGTGCTCGATGGGACGAAGGAGGAAAGGCGTGGCAAAGGTATTGTCCACCACCAGGGGAATCTGGTGCCGATGGGCAATCTGCGCCACTTTCTCAATGTCTGTCACATTACCGTTGGGGTTGCCGAAAGTTTCGATGAAAAGGAGTTTGGTCTCCGGGCGGATGGCCTTTTCGAAGTTGGAAAGGTCTGAAGGGTCTACAAAGGTGGTGGAAATGCCATAGGGCACCAGCGTGTGCTGCAGCAGATCGTAGGTGCCTCCGTAGATGGTCTTGGCAGCAACCACGTGGTCTCCCGCGCGGGTGATGTTGAGGATGGAGTAAGTGATGGCGGCAGCACCGGAGGCTACGGCCAGAGCACCAACGCCCCCTTCCAGGGCGGCGATTCTCTGCTCCAGGACATCCTGGGTGGTGTTGGTGAGGCGGCTGTAGATGTTGCCGGGATCGGCCAGGCCGAAGCGGGCGGCAGCGTGTTCGCTGTTATGGAACACATAAGAGGAGGTCTGGTAAATGGGGACGGCACGGGCATCGGATGCGGGGTCTGCGTGCTCCTGACCTACGTGGAGCTGAAGGGTTTCGAAGTGAAGCGGAGTGGTAGCCATTGTATTTCGTTTTATTGTTTTCTGCTTGCAAAGTTATGTGTGGTGGAGATTTCCTGCAAGAATCTTTGAAAATATAGTGTTATCCTCTATATTTGTAAAAACAAACAGGAGGAAAGCCCAATTGTTATCGGCAAACAGCCTCCCGGCAGAAGAATCCACTATGACCGAAACGCTAGACAAAACAGACATCCAGATGCTGCGCGTCCTTCAGCAGAACTCCCGCATCACCGTGAAAGACCTGGCCTTGAAGGTTCATCTTTCGCCCACCCCCGTCTTCGAGCGCCTGCACAGGCTGGAGAATGAGGGCTACATCCGCAAATATACGGCCGTCCTGGACGCCGCCAAGCTGGGCCGGGGTTTCCTGGTCTTTTGCAGCGTGCGTCTCCGAAGAATGGGGAAAGACATTGCCAACGATTTTGTGAACCGGATCAAGGACATCCCGGAAGTGGCCGAATGTTACAACATCTCCGGAGATTTTGACTACCTCCTCAAGATTTACGCGCCGGATATGCTGTATTACAATAACTTTCTCATCAACACCCTGGGCACCATCGAGAGCCTGGGTTCCGTCCAGAGTTCCTTCGTGATGAATGAAATCAAAAACAGCTGCGGATTGCCGCTGTAAACCGGTATTTTTAGCTATCTTGGATACGTACCCGATCGCGGCCTCTTCACTTGAGAGATACTACTACACAGATGGCCATCAGCCGGATCAGGAATAACCGGTCAAGACTTGCCTTTGGCGGGCGATGCCGCAGGCTGCTTCGTGGCCGTATAGCCCAGCTTTTCTATCGTTTCCACAAAAGTCTTCTCCTGCACTTTAGCGGGATCGTACTTGATGGTAACGGTCTTGTCCTTGAGGGTAATCTTGCAATCCTCCACGCCCTTCAGGAAAGAGAGCTTGTCCGTGAGCTTGTTCACGCAATTCTGGCAGTGCATGTTGACCACATAGGTAACCGTTTCCGTCTTGGGTTTGGGTTTGGCCGCCAAGGCGGAAAAAGCGGCCACGCTGATTAGCGTAAAGAAGAGAGCAAATACGAACTTTTTCATAAGATATACCTGTTATTTCCAAACAGTTACACGAAAACCAGCATAGAATTTGGCCCCCATCAGCGGCCCCCAGACCGAGGCGGCGTCAAACGTCTCGGAGAAAGGATGGTCCGGGTCGATGACGGGAAGCATCTGCATGGATCCGGTGAGATTCTCTCCCCCGATATAGATATCAAAGCCGCGGAACCGGCGGGTGATTTGCGCATAGAGCAGCGGATAGACCGGCGTGCGGCCGTTCGGATAAAGCAGCTCCCCGTCGTGTCTGAGGTCCTTCATGAAATCATACACGCGGGACGATCCGTTCAGGGAGGCCGTCACATCGAAAATCCATCGGTTTGCCCGGGTTTTGTACTGTGCGTTGAGAACCGCCTTGAGACGGGGCGTCAGCGGCAGTTCCCGGACAAGTCCCGACGGCTGCCAGGCGCGGGCGTCGGTAAAGCGGCCCGTGAGGGTCAATGAAAGCCGGTCGACCGGCTCGATGCTGAAATCGACCTGCACGTTCTGGGACCAGGCATCCTGTCCGGCCAAGGAATAGAGTGAGATGACCTCTGCCGATTCCC